>CAYYPJ010000155.1:0-6468 GCA_964473495.1 uncultured Spirochaetales bacterium | reverse complement strand
AGAAGATATTCATCAGGCAACTTGCACACTATTTGATGTGATGCTCAAGCGTAACAAGATAGAATCTGAACAGATTATTAGTCTTATCATAAGTCAGACTGATGATTTACACTCATACAATCCAGCAACAGCTCTTAGGCAGCATGGAGTGGATGGTTTTGCATTATTCTGTCTACAAGAACTTAAAATTGACCGGCAACTACCTAGAACCATACGGTTTCTTATGCATATTACCTGTGAAGAGGGGAAATCTCTTGATTATGTCTATCTTGGAGGTGCCAAGAATCTACGACCGGATCTCTGTTAGGATAACTCAGAATAGCCTGAGAAAAAGATGAAATATACTTGACAATTTATCATTAAAATATGTAAAGTACCAAAGCATCCAATATGATGCCACCTTAGCTCAGCTGGCCAGAGCACGTGACTTGTAATCTCGGGGTCGTCAGTTCGAATCTGACAGGTGGCTGATTGACATTTAATATGTTTCTTGTTACATTTTCTTGTAGAAAATCCGGGGAGGTTCCCGAGTGGCCAAAGGGGGCAGACTGTAAATCTGTTGGCTCAGCCTTCGAAGGTTCGAATCCTTCTCTCCCCAAAAGCCTTCCTTTATCGGAAGGCTTTTTTTCATCATATGAGGTTGTGTAATTGGAACAGTTTTATGAGCATGGTCTAAGATTCTGTTGCACTCAATGTGCTCATTGCTGTAAAGATGAACCGGGTTATGTTTTCTTATCAGATACTGAAATATCTAACATCGCTGCATTCTTATCAATTAATCAATCTCAATTCATAGAAATTTATTGTAGGTCAGTGCAAATGGACAATTTCTATATGATAAGCCTTCTAGAACGATCAAACAATGATTGCATATTTCTTTCAGATACAGGTTGCCGTATATATCCTGTGCGACCATTGCAATGCAGTAGCTATCCTTTCTGGGGTTCTGTGCTATCATCAGAGGAACAATGGGAAGATGAGGCTAAAGAATGTCCGGGTATAAATAATGGAAAATTACATACAAAGGAAGAGATCGAGGATTGGTTGGATAAACGACGAGCTATGAAACCGAAAATAGTGTATGCTAGTAAATACTATGAGTAAAATCCCTGATTATATACTTGAAGAAATAAGAGAAAAGATATCAATTTCTGAAGTTGTCTCAGATTATGTCACTCTTACACCGAAGGGAGGACAACTCTGGGGATTATGTCCATTTCATGATGAAAAGACACCATCATTCACGGTGCACGATGATAAAGGATTTTATCACTGCTTTGGATGTGGAAAAGGCGGCTCAGTCTTTAATTTTCTTATGGATATTGAGAACATAGGATTTATTGATGCCGTGAAGATTCTTGCAGAAAAAGCTGGTGTGGCACTCGTGGAGGAGACTCCGGAGTTAAAAGAACAGCGTTCCGAGAAACAAGCAATGCTGGAGTTGTATAATCGTCTTGCTGAGAGTTTTCACTATATATTTCTCAACAAGAATGAGGCCTCATTCGCACGTGAGTATATTGAGAATCGAAAGATATCAAAAGAGCTGATCAAGATATTCAAAATTGGATATGCACCTTCAGATCCCAATTGGCTCTACAGCTTCTTGAAATCAAAGAAGTATAGTGATGAGTTTCTTGCAAAAAGCGGAGTATTCTCACGAAAAAACCCTACTTACCCAATATTTCGAGACAGGCTGATGTTCCCTATATATGATCAATCAGGTAACGTTATAGCTTTTGGAGGAAGAGCATTAGATGAAGGGGATAAAGCAAAATACCTTAATACTCCTGACACCATCATTTTCCATAAAAGAAAAACACTGTTTGGACTCTATCAAAGTTTGCCTGAAATCAGAAAAAGTAATACATTTATAATATGTGAAGGATATTTTGATGTATTATCACTCTATGAAGCTGGAGTAAAACATGTTGTGGCTCCATTAGGTACCGCATTCACGGAGGATCAGGCGATGAAACTGTTGCGTTATGCGAATACTTGTTCATTACTATTTGATTCGGACAGTGCTGGTAGAAAGGCAACAAATAGAGCAATGCTTATTTTAGAGAAGTTTAGTATTGATTGTAAAGTTATACAGATTCAAGATAAGGATCCATCAGATATATTGCAAAATAGTAACAGAGACTTGTTGAAAAATATTTCTAAAAGAGGTATAAATAGTTTTACATATATAATGAGTGAAGCAAAGAAAATGTATGATTATACTACGCCCAATGGGAAACTTTCAATCTTTAATGAGGTACAACCATACTTGGCGGTAATACAATCAGATATAAAACTATCTAGTTCAATAAAGAATCTCGCTGAAGAGATTGATGTTGATGAAAAGACGATAATATCCGATATGAGTAAGAAGAGAGATTTGAAATCAAATCTTAAGGGAAACCGTGATCGTGCTGCTGTACGGACATATGATACTTCCCTAGAACTTTATCTTATGTTAGTTATTGTGAACAATAGAGATAAATACCCTGATATTAGAAGACAAATACATCTGGCTGATATTGAAGATTATAGAGCAAAAGAGATATATACAGCACTGGAAGAATCTTTACGGGAAGGAGAGACAAGCTTTGAGAATCTTCTGAATAAAATAGAACAGGATGATGTGAAAGGGCTTATTCGACAAAGCTATGGCTCTGATGAGTTTGTTATTCATGTTGATAATGTTATCACAGATTTGATGAATAGATTAAGGATACAAAAACTTGAAGTAAAAAGAAGGGCGATAGTAAAGAAGATTAAGGCAGTAGAAAGCTTGGAGCATCCCGATGTTCGGGGGTTACAGGATCTTTTATATGAAAAAAAATTTATTGATGAAGAGATTGGTAGAATAAGGAAATAAATACATGCCAGATATGTTAAATGAATCGTTTTTAAGAAAGATCATTAAATTTGTAGGTACAAGGAAGAAGATTACTTATACTGAGCTAAATGATTTTCTGCCGGATTCAATTGCTAACTCTAATAGTATTGATAATGTTATTTCCTTTCTTGAAAGTAAACATGTCAGCATTATTGATATAAGTGATAAAGATCTATCGTTGAGGAAACAAGCCAGTATCAATAAGAATAATAGGGGTAGGGGATACGGTAATAAAAAGTATGTTGGATCAGCCGATAGTACTTCAAATATAGACGTGAAAGAAGAAACAACCACTAAAGCTACTAAAAAGGCTAAAACCAAGACAAGACGTCTGCTCTGTAACAACAGTGATGCTGCAATAGACGATCCAATACGACTCTATCTGCGAGAAATCGGTAAAGAGAATCTATTGACTGCTGAGCAGGAAGTAGAACTTTCTAAACAGATGGAAGAGGGGGAGAACATTATTCGGGATGTTGTTCTTCGATCAGGCATCATGATCACTAGTATGCATGAAATACAGATGAAATTAGCTCATAAAATAGATGAGAGTGAACTAGAACTATCAAAAAAAGATCTTGCTGATTTCTTCTCTGAGCAAAAGAGATTGAATCAATACTATAAAGATCAGATAAAAGATGTGAATCTATTACTTAGATCATATACAGAACAGAAAAGAAAGATTGATAGTGGAGGTGGAAACTTCTTCAAAGATGAGCTTTTAGTGAAAAAACGTGAAAAATTGATGAAGAAGCTAGAGAAATTTGAGTTGCAGCAGGACGAGATTGTTGATTTCACTGAAAAGTTCATGCAAGCAGAGAAAGATATTTACGGGTATCAGAATAAACGTGATAATCTTGAGTCACGATTGAACATAACTTCGTTAAAAGAGTTGCGTCAAATGGGAAGAAGTTTAGCTGTTCCAAGCAACAGAGTAAGACTTGAAGAGAAGCTTCAGCTTTCTTCTGATGTGATAAAGGAGAAAATAAAACAGATACAACTTACTGAAAAGAAACTTAGGAATATTGAATATGAGTTTGAAAGCGATATAGCTGGTATAATCCAAGATGCTAAAGAGATCGATCGCGGACGTATCCTGATGAAACAGGCAAAGGATCGCTTGATACAGGCTAATTTACGTTTGGTAGTATCTATAGCAAAGAAATACACCAATAGAGGGCTTCATTTCTTTGATTTAGTTCAAGAGGGGAACATTGGACTGATCAAAGCTGTAGAGAAGTTTGAATATCGAAAGGGATACAAGTTTTCAACATATGCAACTTGGTGGATACGACAGGCAATTACTAGGTCAATCTCAGATCAGGCTCGTACTATTCGTGTTCCAGTGCATATGATTGAGCAGATAAATAAAGTCGTACGTGAATCAAGACAGTTGATGCAGGTCTTTGGGCGTGACCCGACAGATGAGGAGATTGCAGAACGGCTTGGCTGGACACCTCAAAGGGTGAAGACAGTAAAGAATGTTGCTCGAGAGCCAATTTCCCTGGAGACTCCGATCGGTGAGGAAGAGGATTCGTTACTTGGAGATTTTATAGAGGACAAGGAAGTGGAGAATCCAGCTACTCAGACGGCATTCAAATTGCTGCAGGAACAGATGCAGGATGTCTTGAAGACACTTCCTCCTCGAGAGCAGGAAGTATTGAAAATGCGTTTTGGTTTAGAGGATGGGTATTCATTGACTTTAGAAGAAGTCGGGTTATACTTTGAAGTCACACGTGAACGTATACGACAAATAGAGGCCAAAGCGTTACGAAGGCTTAGGCATCCGAAACGCAGCAGAAGATTAAAAGATTACGTATAAAGAGATCAGGAGTAACAACGATGCAGGATGTTTTTAAGAAATTACAAGCATTACAGGTGATTCTTTCAAAGAAATATGAGGTTCAGGATGAGATAAAAGATATACCAAGAACATTAAGCACAAAAATAGAACTTTTGAATCGAGGAAAGCAGAATTATCTTGAAAAGAATGATAAGTTAAAATTAATAAAAAGTGATATCAAAAGTATTCGTATCCGTCTTGACGATGCTGAAAAGGAACGTGAAAGCTATGAGAAACAGATGGATCTTATTACAACGCAGAGAGAGTATGAAGCATTAGATAAAGAAATTAAAAATGCTACTGAGAAAGAACAGCAGCTAAGAAAGACGATCTTGCATAAAGAGAACGTTATGGAGGAGTTGGTAACTCAGATTGAAGAACAGGAAGACCTTATGAGACTTCAGGAAGATGAGGTCGCAATAGAACAAGAAAAGATGAATACGATCCTTTCTGATAAGCGGGAGGAACTAAAGATTCTTGAATTGAAGGAAAATGAGATTTCCCCTGACCTCAACGATGAAGTTCTCTTTAAGTTCGAACGTATTATTAAGAACAAGTCAGGTGTAGGTATTGTCCCAATACATGATACCGTGTGTACCGGTTGTCATATGACTCTGCCTGCACAATTCGTAAATGATGTGCGAAAGGGTGAAGACTTTATGTTTTGCCCCTATTGCAGTAGAATCCTCTATTTTGAAGAAATTGAGGAAGAAGTGATCGGTGCCGCTGTGGGTGCTGATGATATTGAAGAAGGTGCATTAGCGGATCTTGTTGATTTAGATGATTTTGATCTTTAAAACTTGATTCAGGTTAGATGATCGCTTTATATTGTAAAGTATAAAGAGGAAAGTCCGGGCTCCATAGAACATGATGCCGGGTAACTCCCGGGAGCTCTCTTATGAGAGTTACAGAAAGTGCCACAGAAAATATACCGCCTAGTGATAGGTAAGGGTGAAATGGCGGGGTAAGAGCCCACCGCTTGATTGGTGACAATCAAGGCATGGTAAACCTCTTCAGGAGCAAGATTAAACAGTAGTTGAATTGTTCGTTCATATACTACGGGTAGATCGCTTGAATAGTCTGGTAACAGATTATCTAGATAGATGATCATCAATGACAGAACTCGGCTTATAGACCTGGATTTTTATTACTATGAAAAAGAATCAAACAGTAAGAAGTAACCATGTATTTCTCTTGTTAGTTTTTATTGCACTCATATGCGTGTTAGCGTTAATAAGTGTTATCTTGAAGAATTCTTTACAATCATCAGAGGATGAAAAACAGTTAACTAATGCATTTAAGAATCATGAATATGCACAATATATATCATTGTATGAGACATTAGATGAGGATAAGCAGCTTGATTCGACGAATTTGTACCTGTATGGTTTATCAAATTATATGCTTGCTATGAACAGCACAGAAGGTGCAGGCAGTTACTATAATAAAACCATCAAGGCCTATACGTTGTATTCGGTACTCTATCCAGAAATTAGTGAGAATCTGCCGTTGTTCTCTAGGATCCTCGGTGAATCATACTTCGCTAGTAATAATTATAAAAAAGCCATAGAAGAGCTCTCTCGTGCAAAACTATTGGGGGGAACAGCGAAAAGAACAGATCTCCTACTGGGAATAGCATACGGAAGATTGCACTACAACGAAGAGGCAGAGAAGTCGCTGCTTCTATATGATGATACAAATAGAAATATATATAGAATCATTATGCAGAACTATATGAATG
>CAYYPJ010000154.1:3471-6470 GCA_964473495.1 uncultured Spirochaetales bacterium | reverse complement strand
GTATGCCTTAGGGTCAATAAATGTGATATCACCAAAACTCTCTCCTGCCGAATGGTGATCGATCACTGCGATGGTAAGACCCTGTATCTCATCTGCAAGGTAGCCGATTCTATCTGGTGAAGAACAATCGACAATAAAGACCAACGGATTCTTTTCTTTGAATTCATCTGAGATATGTGCAGAAAACAATGATTTGTACTCGGCGACCTCACTACGCTCGAATGGACCTGTCGAAACGAGTTGTGTTGATTTCCCCATAGTAGTAAGAAGACTTGAGAGGGTGAGTTGTGAGTTTAAAGCATCACTGTCAGGGTCTTTGTGCCCAATGATCACTGCATAGGTACATCTCTGTATAGCATCTTTCAATTCCTGCGGAATAGGTTTTGGTCTAATCATATCTTCTCCGTTTTACTGGTCTGTGGAAGCGATATACGATGTAGGAGTACACCGTTCAGGGAATAGAAGATACAGCGCATCCTGAATATGTGATACATAGGAAATGGTTATATCTTCATGCACGCTTCTCGGTATATCTTCAGCAGCGTCGTTCTCATTCTTTATAGGTAATAGAATCCGTTTGATCCCATTACGGTATGATGCAAGTACTTTCTCTTTAACTCCCCCGATAGCAAGGATCTTGCCCGTGAGGGTCATCTCCCCAGTCATTGAAACATCTGCAGGTATTGGTATCCCTGTCAGAGCCGAGAAGAGGGTTATAGTCAGTGTAAGACCTGCTGAAGGGCCGTCTTTAGGTATAGCTCCCTGAGGCACATGAATATGAATATCATGATTCTTGATTATATCAGGGTCTATCGAAAGATCTTCAGTATGGGCATAGATGTACGATAGACTGATTCTTGCACTTTCCTTCATCACTTCACCGAGGTTCCCCGTAAGAATGAGTTTACCAGTACCAGGGAATAAGACTGCTTCTACAGATAGCATTCTTCCTCCCATCTCAGTCCATGCCAACCCGTGAGCGAGACCTATTGTCGGCTGTGTATGTATAGGATCGTTCGCATAGATAGGTTTCCCTATGAGATTCAGCAGCTGTTTTGCAGTGATGACCTTGCTAAATGATGTAAGATCCTTTTGTGTGTTCGGGTCAGACACATAGATCCGGGCGACTTTTCTTATCACCTTAGCTACTGTTCGTTCAAGTTGCCGAACGCCTGATTCCATCGTGTATTCATGTATGAGGCACATGATCGCATCTTTTCTAAAACGTATGGATGCCTTATCAAGACCATTCTCCTCAAGCTGTTTAGGGATGAGAAACTTTGATGCTATATGGTATTTCTCTATGTCAGAGTACCCCGGGACTTCAATAATCTCCATTCTATCACGTAAAGGGCTTGGGACAGTATGTAACGAATTAGCAGTTGCAATAAACAGCACCTGTGATAGATCATACGGAACTTCGAGATAGTGATCCGCAAATGAAGAGTTCTGCTCAGGGTCAAGTACTTCAAGCATCGCTGATGATGGATCTCCACGAAAGTCAGAACTCATCTTGTCAATCTCATCGAGAACAAAGACAGGATTCTTCGTTCCTCCCTTCTTCATGGACTGTATGATCTTTCCTGGGAGTGCCCCTACATAGGTCTTACGATGACCGCGAATCTCAGCTTCGTCCCGAATACCGCCAAGAGAGATTCTTAGGAATTTTCGTCCCATTGTTCGTGCGACCGATCTACCTAAAGAAGTTTTTCCGGTCCCGGGAGGTCCTACAAGACAGAGGATAGGGCCTTTTATTTTGTGTTGGATACTCCTGACGGCAAGATAGTCCAGAATCCTCTCTTTTGGTTTGACCATATTGTAATGATCCTCATCCAGTATCTGTTTTGCCCGTACGATATTAAAATTGTCATCTGTTGCTGTATCCCAGGGAATATCGGATAACCATTCAAGATAGGTACGGATAACTCCTGATTCAGGAGCCATGGTTTGCAGCTTTCGTAATCTATTTGCCTCTTTTGTAGCTTTTTTGATGATCTCTTCCGGAGGATTCAATGACTTTATCTTATCGAGTAGTTCATCTGCCTCATCGGCTTCATCGACTTCACGACCAAGTTCTTTATGTATCTGCCTGATTTGTTCATGGAGAAAATACTCCTTCTGGATCTTCTCCAGCCGTGTTTTCACGCGATCCTGCAGTTCTCCCTGGAGTTTGATCATCTCTATCTCGGTATTGAGGAGCACAAGGAGCTGCTGCAAGCGCTCTAGTGTTTTGCTGTTTTGTAGAAGATCCAGCTTTAATTGGCGTTGTAATGGAAGATGCGATAATATGATATCGACAAGCTTATTAGCCTGTTCTGTGTCCTGAACTTTCTTACGTAATTCTTTCGGTACATGTTTGAGAAGTGTACTATAAGTGCTGAATGTTGATTTTATTGATTGCATAAGGAGCTTGACCTTCTCATCTGAAATTGAAATCTCAATGAGCGGATGAATACAAGCATGTCCTAAATCATCTGCTGATGTTTTCGTTGAGATAATCTCAGCACGGTAGAGAGATTCACCGATCATACGTACAAGATTGTCTTTCAATCGGAAAACTTGAATGATCTTGACGACTGTCCCTACTCGCAGGTAGGCACTATCTTCATCTGTTGTCTTTTTCTCATTTGGATAGGCAAAGAAAACAAGTCTGTCGTTTTCCATCGCATGATTGATGATGTCAGATGTAACGGGTGAATCCGATACAAAAGGTACGATAGTATGCGGGAATATAACAAACTCCCTCGTAATAATAAGAGGGAGCTCAAAAGAGTCTTGATGTGATTCTACGGGATCTATCTTCATGCGGGTCTCTTCTTTAAGTTCACCTTTGACTGTTTTAAGCCTTCTACAACTTCCCGTGTGATTGTCACTTCTTTCTCTCCCTCTATTGATGGGATCTCAAACATGATATCTGTCATGATATTTTCTACAATCGACCGAAGGCCGCGTGCTCCTGTCTTCTCTTTTATAGCCTTTTCGGCGATAGCCTCGATGGC
>CAYYPJ010000154.1:0-3461 GCA_964473495.1 uncultured Spirochaetales bacterium | reverse complement strand
GATCAACATCATCAATTTTCATTGAGACCTGGTACTGCTTGACCACCGAGTTCTTTGGTTCTTGTACAATTCTCATCAAATCGTCTTTTTTAAGATTTGTCAAAGATACATGAATAGGAAGTCGACCGATGAATTCAGGTATTAACCCGAATTTGATCAGATCTTCAGGGCGCATCTTTGCATAGAGCATTTCGAGATCTTTTTCAGAATTGATCTTTACATCGGCACCAAAACCAAGCGGATGCTGGCTGACTCGGGATTCAATAACTTTATCAAGTCCGACAAACGCCCCGCCGCAGATGAATAGGATGTTTGTGGTATCAATCTTTAGCATTTCCTGATTTGGATGTTTTCTACCGCCCTGTGGGGGGACTGATGCGACTGTGCCCTCAATGATCTTGAGCAGAGCTTGCTGCACACCTTCTCCTGATACATCACGAGTGATTGAAGTGTTCTCAGTCTTACGTGCTATCTTATCGATCTCATCAATGAAGATAATCCCTTTCTCAGCTGCAGCTATATTATTCCCGGCATTCTGTATCAGTTTGAGAAGTATATTCTCAACATCTTCACCGACGTATCCGGCTTCTGTCAGAGTCGTTGCATCAGCGATCGCAAATGGTACTTTTAATTTTCTTGCTAGGGTCCGTGCTAATAGGGTCTTGCCTGTTCCCGTTGGACCAATAAGCAGGACATTTGATTTCTCAAGTTCAACTTCCTCATCGATCTTATCGTGATAGGCAATTCGTTTATAATGGTTATATACCGCAACAGCGAGGATTCGTTTTGCCTGTTCTTGTCCGATGACATAACCCTCAAGATAATCTTTAATCTCTTTTGGTGTTGGAAGTTCTTCCAAGAACTCTTCGGTAACGGAAGCATCTTCTTCTAAAATAATAGCATTACAGACTTTGATGCACTCGTCACAAATATAGACTCCTGGTCCAGCAATGAGCCTATTGACCATATCTGCGTCTTTTCCGCAAAACGAACAAGTTTTTTTAGCTGATCTGTTTTTACCCATATATACCTCTATTCTCTAGTTCTCCTGTGGAGAGAAACCCTGCATCTATCATATTGACAGTCACTATCTAGTCAGAAGGCTGTCAACCAATCCATAGGAAACAGCTTCTTCAGCTGCAAAGAAATAGTCACGTTCTAAATCATTAGAAACAGTTTTGATATCTTTTCCGGTATGTTTAGCAAAATAGGTGATAGAGAGTTGTTTCAATCTCACGATCTCTTTTGCATGAATGCCGATATCAATTGCCTGTCCTTGAGCACCGCCCCACGGCTGATGCACCATGATACGGGAAGAAGGCAGTGCAAATCGCTTTTTTGGTGTTCCGCATGCAAGAATCAAAGCAGCCATGGATGCTGCCTGTCCCAGGCAGATAGTCTGTACGTCAGAGCGAATATACTGCATGGTGTCATATATTGCCAATCCTGCAGTGACACTACCTCCTGGAGAGTTTATATAGAGGCTGATGTCTCGTTCGGGATCCTGTGATTCAAGATAAAGAAGTTGAGCCACTACCAAGTCAGCTGTAGCATCATTGATCTCACCATCTAGAAAGATGATCCGTTCTTTCAGAAGTCGTGAGAAAATGTCATAGGATCGCTCACCAATCCCTGTCTGTTCTACAACCATCGGAATAAGGTTATTCATTTTCTCTCTGCCAAAGTTCATCAATTCCTCCGATTAGTCTATCTTGTTCTGGATAAAGTCAGTATATGAGACTTTTTTACCAGTCTTAAATTCGTTCTTCTCAAGTAATAAGTCAATCACTTTTTGTGATTTCTTCTCTTCCTTCAGGAGGTAGATATAGTAATCTTTCTGTTTCTGATCCTCAATGCCATCAAGCTGCGGCATCATATCTGCAATGTCTTCATCAGAAGCTTCAATCTTTTCCTCGGCAGCGACTTTCTCAAGAAGCATTTGAATCAAGATGTTCTTGTGCGCTTGTGGTCTCCATTCAGTCAGAAGGTCTTCCTTTGTTTTGTCTTGATATCCAAGGAGTTCGATCAACTGTTTTTCTGGCATTCCTGATTGAGATACAGATTTTCTCCAAGAGTTCTCAAGTTCTGCCTGAATCATCGATTCAGGTAGCGCTACATCGAATTTATCAAGGATAGCATCATAGAGTTTTTGAATCTTATATTCTTTTATTTGTGCTTCGTGGTTCTCTGCAATCTTGTCGGCCGTAGCTTTTATCAAGTCATCAAGGGTAGAGTATTCATCGCTGACATCTTGTGCAAACTCATCATCAAGTTCAGGTATCTCTTTGACTTTTATTGTCTTGACGGTAACTTTTATTTTAACAGTCTTTCCCACATATTCTGGGATGTCGTGGTCTTCTCCGTAGCTCTTCTTGATGACTCTTTCTTCATCTTTAGCCATGCCGATGATTTCTTGATCAATCTTATAGAAGTTGTATCCTGTACCCACAGTGAAGACAAAATCTTCCCGTTCAGTGCCTTCAACAACCGTACCGTCATCTTCGACCTCGGCATAATCGATTGTTACGATATCATCTTTTTCTACAGTACCGGTCTTTTCGATGATTAGAGAGTTCTGTTCCTGAAGTTTTGCCAACTCCGCATCAATTTCGGTCTTTTCCACAGTCACCTCTGGAACAGTGATCTCATGAGCGTCATACTTCGGCAGCTCGAATTTCGGATATATATCATATGATACGGTATAAGAAAAGTCCGAGGCAGGTTCAAAGATGAGGGCCTTCTCATCGATAATCTTCGGAGTACTGTAAGGTAGAGGCTTGAAGTTATCTTCAACATCTTTGATGGCTTCTTCAACTGAAGTCTCGATGATGCTATACATCGTCTCTTCGCGCAATGACGGTCCATATTTCTGCTCTAGGATGGAAGCAGGAGCCTTCCCCTTTCTGAATCCTTTTAATTGTATTTTCTTACAGTATTTCTTTACAGTTTTATCATATTCTTCAGCCACTGTTTCTTGGGGAATCGATACAGTAAGTTCTACTGCTGATTTCTCAAGTTCTTTGATCTTTTTTTCGGCAACCATATTCAACCTCTTTCCAAAATTTAACTCAATCTATTTCTAGTATACTAAAGTTACTAAGTAACGACTATAGCAACATCTCTGATAAACGTCTATTCCTAAACGGGGTGTATCAGCTGTTTATGATACAAAGAAAAGAAAGGCGACCCGTTATCGGGTCACCTTTTGAGCGAGAGACGGGAATTGGACCCGCGACATCCACCTTGGCAAGGTGGAGCTCTACCGCTGAGCTACTCTCGCATAGTATAAGCAAAAGAATTCTTTAGCATGAGTGATGACAAAGGCCTTTTGCGAGAGAAGGGACTTGAACCCTTATGCCCTAAGGCACTAGATCCTAAATCTAGCGTGTCTGCCAATTTCACCACTCTCGCAGTGCCATACCATAGTAAAAGGAAAGAAATTACTAGCGACTAGTGAATCA
>CAYYPJ010000153.1:0-6487 GCA_964473495.1 uncultured Spirochaetales bacterium | reverse complement strand
AGGTCGATGAAGAAGAAAAGGTGTGTTCAAATAGGACTGGTTCTTGCGTCCTTAGTGCTGCTTGTCAGCAGCTGTGATCTGATTGGGATGATACGCTTCAGTCCCGATGTCTATTTTTGGTCTCAGTTTGAAGAGGAGGATAAGGATGATGATGGTGTATATCGTGTAGAGAAGACGTTTCCCTACCGGAATGTCTATACAATAAAGATGACTCGAGGTGAGGGAGAGGATTCCGGGTATGCTACACAGACTGAGGCGCAGGCTCATAGGGGAGAGACCACCTTCTCTGTCAAAATTGATGGTACTGTCGTAGTCGGCGGGGCTGAGACGGAAATGGAGGTTAAACAGGGAGCGACCACCGAGTGGCATCTTCTGCAGGATTTTGTGCTGCCATATTCATTGCAGCAGGGTCAGACCTATCTTATTCATGGGAAGACGACCGTGGATGGGAATACTATTCACGAAGGAGAGTTGACGGTAACCATCAAATAGGTGCTGCTCTGTTCTTTGATCTGACTCGTGAAGCTGTCTTCTAAGATATACGAAATATATTTCATGTGATTGTGTGCATATATATTGACATCTCTTTTCTTCTTGTATAGGGTTCTTGCTAAAGAGAAGCCGCTACTATATGAGGAGAAGCCATGACTGATAAACATCATGTATCATCACACTGGAGTCTGCTGACAAATCATGCAAGAGTATTATTATGTCTTGCAGAAGATCCTACTATGAGAATACGTACTATTGCCCATGAACTGGCGATCACAGAACGATCAGTACATATGATCATTGCTGATCTTGATCATTCCGGGTATATAGAGCGAAGGAGGGAGGGGAGAAGAAATACCTATCAGCTTCACCTTGATCTGCCTCTGCCTCTGCCGCATGCAGTTGATGGATGCATCACGGTCCGGCAGCTCTTTTCCGGTCTTATGCCCAGTAAGGAGATTCCTTTAGGAGCACAGAGACCTGCGGTCTTCTTGGATCGTGACAGCACGCTGATCGAGGATCTCGGGATCCTGGATGCTGCTGATCCGATCAGTCTTTCTCCTGATACCATCTCTTTCTTGCAGAGACTTGCAGTAAAGTTCGAACTTTTTGTTGTGACGAATCAGCGTAGTGTAACCTGTAGGGAGCCTCTCAGAAAAGACGTGAATCAGGTTAATAAGGCTATTGATGCATCTCTTTCTGATGCGGGGATCATCATACGTCATTGGTATGTCTGTTATCACGAGTATAGTGATGACCCTTGTATCACTGCAAACAAACGGTTTCTTGAGGAAGCTGCATACGACTATAATGTGGATCTTTCCCAGTCTTATGTGATTGGGGATCATCTCTATCAGGTATTGACTGGTGAGGAGGCCGGCTGTATGGGGCTTTATCTTCTTACCCGTTACGGAGCAAAACATCTGCGTGAGATCCCAAAAGAGAAACTTATTTTTCATACAGTACAGGATGCTGTCTTTTGGATCGAACGTCACCCGAAACAAAAAGACTCGTTGGAAGAAGAGATGGGGAGAGGGGTAAGGACCATTCTGCAGGGAGGTCTGACAGTCTTTCCGACAGAGACTGTCTATGGTCTTGGAGCAGATGCGATGAATGGAGATGCTGTAACAAAGATATTCACGGCAAAAGAACGACCTTTTCAGGACCCGTTGATCTCTCATGTGTGTGATCGAGAGATGGTAGTCCCTCTTGTGGGTAAACTCTCTCCTAAAGCTGTTCAACTGATGGATCACTTTTGGCCGGGTCCTTTGACGCTGGTTTTCCCAAAGTCAGAGAGGGTCCCTGATGTGGTGACTGCAGGGAATCCGACTGTCGCTGTTCGTATGCCGAACCATCCGCTGGCTCTGGAATTGATACGTCTGGCAAAGACCCCTATAGCTGCTCCAAGTGCTAATACTTTTGGTAAGACAAGTCCTACGACTGCTCAGCATGTGGAGGACCAGCTCGCCGGAAGATTCGATGCGATGATCGACGGAGGCGCCTGTCGGATAGGGGTCGAATCGACAGTACTTTCTCTCGTGGGAGAAACCCCTGTGCTGCTGAGACTCGGAGGTGTCACTCGAGAAGAGATAGAAGAGGTGGTTGGACCTGTTCTGGTCAAGACCTCAGGAGATACGGTAGTCTTTGACAGTCCGGGGCTGTTCCCATCACACTATGCTACTAAGACTCCTATGATCATGGTTGATGATCCTTCAAGTTATGCACATACGAAGGATATAGCGCTTATGCTTTTTACTTCTACTGATGTAGCTTATGATGGAATGACTTTTATCTTAAGTCCTGAAGGAGATGCCAGGGAAGCTGCGGCTAGATTGTATGAGACGATGCGAAGAATAGACACCTATGATCTGCGATTGATCGTTGCTCAGCGTCTACCGGACAGCGGGGTCGGCATGGCAGTGAATGACCGGATTTATCGTGCTTCAAAAAAAGCAGTACGATAAAGAAGTATCACCTGATCACTAGTATCTACTGATAGCCCTTTTTGCATCGTACATAGATAGGGACGAGCCCTACGACAGCTGCCGGGGTATATGTCACCGGCAGCTGTCGTAGGAGAAAAGGCTCAGCAGTATTTACTGTTGACGTTCTTTCCCGTTCTCCACGATCATCGATGCCTGATCTATGACAGAAGCAGGTATGTCAATACCAAGCTTTTTTGCCGTATCAAGATTGATTCGCAGATTTATGTCACTGGGATCTGTCATGAAGACAACAGGGATCTTTGCAGGGTCTGTGCCGTCCAGTATCTGTTTGATAACTTTTGCTGTTGCTTTTCCGAGTTTGTAATAATCAAAGCCCCATGCCAGCATGATATCTGTTCCTTCAGCAGATGTGGTATCAGCACTCATGATGGGAATACCTGCATCCATGGCGACTCCTACTAAAGACGGCAGGGCTGAGACGACAGTGTTGTCATTTGAGACATAGAAGCCGTCTACTTTTCCTGCGATCGCCTGAGCGGCTTGTTTTACTTCTGAACTGTTGGTAACTGCTGAAGGGATGAATTCTATTCCCAGTTCCTTACATACAGATTCAGCCATATCAGCAAGAATCACCGCATTAGCTTCGCCGCTGCAGTAGACATGCCCTAATCGTTTTATTCCTGCTGTTTGCTGCAGCAGGCGAATCTGTGCCTCCACAGGAGTAAGGTCTGAAACACCGGTAATATTGTTAAGACCACTTGCATAGTTCTCCACAAGACCGGCTTCAATAGGTTCGGTGACTGCAGAGAAGACAACCGGGGTCTTTTTCAGTATGTTCGCAAGAGCCTGTGCCGTGGGAGTAGCGATCCCAACTGCCACATCAACTTTATCAGCTTTGAATTTCTGAGCGATCGTTACCGCTGTAGTGATATCCCCATTGGCATTCTGCAGGTCATAAGTGACATTTGTGACCCCGAGGTCTGTGAGCCCATCGATGATCCCCTGTTCGATCGCATCTAAAGCAGGATGGGTTATGATCTTTGAGATACCTATTCTTATGGTATCATCAGGTTTCTTACTGCATCCCGTGAACAATAATCCTAAGATCATCATAGAGGTCATCAGTACTGTCAAGAGACTATATCGTTTCATGCCGCACTTCCTTTTTTATATATGTTTCTATGAATAGAAACACTGTCTATGAACAATGTATCCTACCAAGAGTATTTTGGCAAGAGGTACAGTACAGAAATATTTTTTTGAGCGGGGATCTTGATACTGATATGTGTGTATGGGGGAATGATACGTGCTCCTGTTCAGAATCGAACCAGCAGCCGTACGTAAAAAAGCCGGCAATCATTATTGATTGCCGGCTTTTCGTGCATTACAGCAGAGAATGTCTGTTATTTGGTATAGAGCTTACCGGGAACTAGATATATATCTGATGCAGGCATGATGCCTTCAAAGTAATCAGCGATAAGTTCTGTCAGCTGAGAAGCCATAGCGTCAAAGTTCTGTTCAATAGTACCTATGAAAGGGCCGCCCTTAGCAATCTCTGCCTTTGCGAAGTCAGTACCATCGATACCTACAACTTTCACATCCATCATTCCAGCAGCTTCAAGTGCCTGAGTAGCTCCATACGCTGGTTCATCCCAACCTGCCCAGATGCCTGCAATATTATCATTTGCCGTCAGGATATCTTCAGTGATCTTTCTTGCATTATCAACCGGTCCGGGAACATCAATATGGAATTTATTCACAATCGTGATATTAGGATAGCTGGAGAGTACCTCTTCAGCTCCAATAGCACGTGCTCTAACTCCTGGATGCGGATCATGTGTATACATGATCACATTTCCTTTTTCCCCGATTGCTTCAGCAAGTAATTTTGCAGTCTGTCTTCCCAGGGCAGCATTATCAGAGGTTATATTCAATATCACACCATCAACCAGACCAGCATCTAAACCGAAGACTGGAATCCCTGCATCTTTTGCAGCTGAGATACCCTTAGTCATCTGAATGGGATCTCCCATACCCAGCACGATGGCATCAACTTTCTGGGCTACTGCATCTTCAATTCGACTGACCAGGAGACCGAAGTCACCGGCAGTATCAGAAACAGTCACTTTCCACCCCTTTGCCTGGGCATCAGTCTTCAACTGCTCAATAACATATGCAGTTGTAGCATTTGCCATGTACGGTGTCACAATTGCAATCGTCTTTGTGTCAGCCTGTTCCTGACTTCCTCCTGACCAGACTGGAGTTGCCGCGCATAATAGTACAAACACGGTCAGCACTACATTTCTCATTCTTTTCATTTTTTACTCCTTTGGTTTTTATTACTCATTCAAATCATTTATTATATGGAACTCATCCTGCAGAGCAGGGTAAAGACCATGAAAAACCTCCAACTGCTTCTGGTAGAACCGATGGATCTCCATATTGGGAATGATTATTCTCTCGATTTGCAGGAATTGTTCAGGGAGCATATAGGAATCAGTCCATCCCAGCGCCTTTCCCGCAATAACTGAACTCCCGAGTACCCCATTGTGCGCAGCTACAGCTGCAACATGTACCGGCACACCAAGTACTGAAGCAAGAATCTCTGTGAGTAGCTTATCTTCAGCTCCTCCCCCTGATACCACGACATACTTGGCCGCTACTCCCGTACCTGTCTCGATCTTCTGATAGATTGAAGCAAGACCATAGCAGATGCCCTCGAGGACCGATCTGAACAGTTCAGGTTTTCTTGTGCTTCTGCTGATTCCGACATAGGCACCGCGAGCATGAGGATCCTGGAACGGAGATCGTTCTCCCTGCAGGTACGGCAGATAAAAGAGCCCAGAGGAACCAGGAGCCGCATGGGAAGCAATCTTCTGAAGTGTTTCATACTTGTTGTTGTCATCTATCTCGAAAGAGTCGATCAGCCATGATATATTCCCACCGGTGGTACGCATGGCTCCGATAGCTATAGTATCTTCCCGGTTCGGATGTTTGAGATTGAATACTCCGTAAGATGGATCAATTGGACATGATACGGTAGAAGCAACCCATCCTGAGGTCCCGAGATAGCATGAATAGACTCCGGGAATCCCCGCACCTGCTCCGACCGTGGAAGATGCCGCATCACCGGCACCATGTATCACCGGCAGCCCGGCAGGAAGACCGCAAAGGGCTGCAGCCTCTATAGTGATGCTGCCTGAAATTTTACCCGCAGGCTCTATAATCGGAAGTTGTGCATGATCAATACCCAGATAGGAGAGAATCCTCTGATCCCAATCTGAGTTCTCGTAGTGCATCAGCCCCGTAGTTGCAGCATTCGTCGGATCAGTAACTGATCTCCCGGTCAGTTTCCAGCAGAGGTAATCATGAGCACTTGTCAGAAAAGTCGTCAATGCAGTGAGCTTCTGCCGGTTCTTGAGCATCATAAGCTTTGCGGGAAGACCTGAAGCATCAGGAGTGTTGCCTGTTATCGCTTTTATGTCTGAGAGCCCCAGATCTTCAGTAAACTGCGTAAATTCAGGTTGAGATCTGGTATCAGAGTAGAGGATTGCAGGCTCGGTGCATACACCCTTTTCAACCATGATAAGATCCTGCATCTGACCGCTCAGGACAATTGCCTCAATCTTCAGATCAGGATGTTTTGAAGTGAGTTCAAGTGCAGTCCTGCAGAATGCCTCCCACCAGAGGGTTGGATCCTGTTCAACAGAAGCTCCTTGCGTCATTAGAGGGTAGCCTTCTGAGCTTGAAGCGGCAATTATACCGTCTCGCTGCACAATAGAGGATTTCAATGCAGTTGTACCGATATCAACAGAAATTATGTACTGCATACAGTTCTCTCCGCTCGAAGATACAGTGAAAAAGTTTTCAGATAGGAAGAAAATTCTTCATTGCTTAATACTGTCGCTTTCACAAAAGCTGTACCGATGATTACCGCATCAGCACCCACGTCTGTCGCCTGAGCTACATCTTCGGAAGTGCTGATGCCGAAACCTAAAGCTACCGGAAGGTTATAGGGCGCTGCCATGCTTTTCACCTTATCAAGGCGC
>CAYYPJ010000152.1:0-6543 GCA_964473495.1 uncultured Spirochaetales bacterium | reverse complement strand
ACTTGATGTCATTCAAAAACATCAACGGCGATCTCACCGAGACGATCTCAGCATTTACCTCAGGATTGCTAGGTAACACAAAGAACCTCAGGCGATTTGGTGTTGTGGTGAAAGACGCTGATGTCATGGCACGACTTGCCGATAAAGGGCTTGATAAACTTACCGGGCAAGCCTTCGAATTAGCTAAGGTGTATGAGCGACTGAATATTGTTATTGAGCAGTCACCTAATGCCATAGGTGATATGGAGCGAACCCTTTCCAGCACGGTTAATGTGACAAGAAGGTTGCAAGAATCAAGTAAAGAATTGAAAGAACTTTGGGGCGTTGAAATAAACGAAGTCCTTACTCCTATAAAGTCACACCTTGCAGATATTTTAGACGGTTGGGTTTCCGCAAAACGTGCTAAAGAAGATTATTTTGATTTTATCCCAAAGACGGGTAAAGAAAGTACGGACGAACTAACCTCTGCTCAGTTAAGAGAAGCTATGTATAGATACAGTCCTGAAAGCATGGTCCAAAATATTGGATTTGGCGGAAAGGCTATTGATTTTGATGAGATACAAAAGCTCGCAGGAGAATTTAATGTCTCTATGGGAAATGTTATTGATGTGGCGTTAGAGACAAAGCATATATCAAAAAAAGAGGCTGCCACCCTTAGAGATCTTGCCTCAAGCTTACAAGGATATATTGACTCGCGAGAGGATATGGAAAAAATGCTTGCCCGTAAAGAAGGGATCTTGGGTGGTGGGGAAGATTTTGAACGCCAAGTACAGGGCATGCTTGATAAGCTCAAACAGGGTACGGGTGGTTTGACAATAACAGACTTTATATCACAAGATGCTTTCAACTTCTCAGATGCTATTGATCTTGCACTTGGTGATGTCACAGAGAGTGGTGCACTTGATGACAAACGTGAGCGGTTAAAGAAACTATATGACAAGCTTTTTCAATTCACCATAGACCCAGATTCTACTGATCAGATGAGAAAGGTCGCCTTAATGCTCATGGACCAAGTCATGACAGCGTATAAAGCCTCTGGGGCAAAGATCGAACAGATCAAACTCTCTGAAGATGAGGTAAAAAGTACTGAAAAGGAAGTAAAAGCAAACGAGAAAAAAACCGAAGAATATACTGCTCAACTAGAACTCATGAAAGCGCAAAAGGCTATTGCAGATAAATATTCCAAAGAAGCCCCATCGATCATTAAGTTACGACAAGGTAAGGCGGGAGCCCTCCAAGGTGTTACCGATGAAAACCTGAGAAAATCTATTACCGAGTTTTATGATTATCAGATTGAAGCACAAAAAGAACTCAACGACTTAGCCGATCAAGAAGCTGCCGCAAAAGCAGCAGAAGCAGGAACAAAGGCTTTTACCCAATATATATATGGGTTAAGAGAGTCTTACGATATATTGGTTCGGAATGCAGAAATAGAAGAAAAATTTGCAAAATATGGTGATGCAAGGATAGCAGAGGAGGAACGATACCAGGGGGCATTAGATACCCTGCTCACGACATATCAAAGTGCTGTAAAACTCAGTACCGATAAGAAAGCAACTGAGGATAAGTATAGGGAAGGACTTATAGCAGAGAAAAACCTACACGACCAGATACTCATAGGTATTGAGAAAGAAAATAAGGCATTATCTGATAAAGAGCGCAAAGAGGCAATGGAGGATGCGGTTAAGAATGGTAAGACATGGCTCGCCGCATTATACAGTACCACAGAGACCTATTACCGTAACCAGAAGATTCAAAAGCAATTTAAGGATGAGGGGCAGGAGATAGTATCAATTGAACAAAAACGAGCGGCAGCATTAGCAGAAGCAGATCTTATCTATCAAAGTCTCCTTGATGCCGGGGTGACCGAGGAAGAACTTGGTAATATCAAAGTCGTAACAGTACAACAGATTAATGATTTGTATGGTGATCAGATCACTCAACAGAAGGCGCTTAATGATGGTACGAAAGACTGGTTAGACCAATTAAGAGATTTTGATTGGGAAAAATTCAAAAAGAATTTTAAGGATATTAAAAAAGACTTAAATGATTCTATGAAAGGGACCGTAAACAACCGCTTTGCAGATCTTGGTACCGCAGTGGTTACTGGTGACTGTTCAGGGGGGGAATCGACTATCAGCACTGGTATCGGGTCTGCCACCGACATAATGGCAATGGCAGCAGGACCCTATGCCCCGCTTGTACATCTTGCAGGTGGTATTCTTGATGGGTTGAATACAGCAATATTTGGTACGATCAAAGTTTCCAAAGAGGCAGAGGAGGCGCTTGACACTGCTGATGAGTCCATGGGTGATTTGTTCGCCGATATCCTTGGTATGGAAACAAATCTTGCAGATGCTCGAATGGAGGCGTTAGAAAAAGAGCTTGAGCTTGTAAAAGAATTAAAAGATATTAGACTAGAGACACTCCAAGATGAGTACGAGCGAGGGCTTATCACTGCGGAGCAATATGAGGAACAGGCAACACAGGTTGTAGAAAATGAACAAGCGAAAGTACAAGAATATGAAGATCAGAAAAAACTTGTAAACGGTATTGGCGACACGATTACAGACCTAGAGGGCGAACTTGCAGGCATGTCGGGTTGGGATAAATTCTGGAGTAAATCTGATGAACACCTGTCAGACAGGATCTCATCGCTTAAAGAATTGCTTAGTGATGTCGAGTCCGATACTGGTGGGTTGACCGGCGAAGAGATTAAAGCTCTTGCAGAGGAATATGGGATTGACTACAAAGCTGCGAATGGTGCTGATTTTGTGACCAATGGTGCCACGACAATTCTTGCTGGTGAGGCTGGTAGAGAACGGGTCCATATAACCCCAGCTCCTACTAGCGGTGGTGGTATGAGTGGTAACAATATTAACATCAATATTGCAGGCGCCGGTGACCCAAGGCTCACGGCTATTGCTGTACGAGAAGAGTTGAAAACATTGGCGAGAAGGGGATATTAAATGAGCAGATACAACCTGAAATACGAGTTACTGTTTCACGGAGATGCGGAGTACACGGACATCTCAAACCTTGTGGACTCTACAAAGACCTCAGTGACAAGATATCTCACAGGTGAAAATCTAAACTCAGCGATTGATTCATGCTTATGTAGTTTACAAAACAGAAGTCTTGTCAATGGCATGACACAGCAGGATATCGTTGAGAAACTACTCCTTGCCCAAGAGACGCAGGATAAGGTATTCTTTAGGTTATCAGACACAGCAAACATATTTACCGGCTATGTGCGTCCTACGCTCTCTCAGACATATAATCGTGATATCCCCAGTATAGTTAAGTTGGATATTGAAGACATGAGTTATCTTTTGGATAATGCGATGTCTGAACTTTTTGAGTACCCATCTCATATTGATAATGATGGATTCTATATCTTTAATCCTGACGACAAAGAACACTCGATCGTTCACCAGAGGTTATATGCTGCCGGGTATGCAGATGACCAAATAGATAACTCTCTATCAGGTATCTTTAACCAGATCGCCCATACCTCAGGGAAGACAGATGCCACAAGAACGTATCGTGACTATATCGACACGCTCTTAAAAGAATATGGGTATGTGCAATATTTCAATGAGTCGGGGTTGTGGGCATACAAGAAGCTTGAGTTTGACAGTCTGTCTGTAGATTATGTGAGAACCGATGAATGGTTATCTGACAATGGATTAAGTGTTAATGGCAATGATAATGAGATTGACGGTTATAAATTAAAGTGGTCGGTTTTGGATCTCTTAAGAGATGTGCGGCTATACACTGCAAACACCTCTACGGCAGATGGTGAGTTTACCGGGATGAAGATAGGTGTTGATGATTACTACCCGAAAGACTCTGATATCGAAGATGTTTGGCAGGAGTTTAAGACCACATGGACCGACATTCCATATTTGAACCATGAGACTAGGGAAGAGAATGAGGATTTATCATTACTCACTGCAAAAAATATCAGAGCATCGTATCGAACGGATGAGCATATCGTGCTTGACCACTCAGACGATCTTCCTGAATTTGAACCCACAAGAGCCCGATATCGATTTCATAATACAGGGGATTTGATAGAGAAATTATTCTTTTTTGAGCTATACGGTGACGCACTTATTCGAAATGAGATTGTGACATATACTATGCCTGAGGAGGCAATCTCCCCTAAAGAATATACTTCTGAGTTTATTTTTGACGCAGATTCTGCATTGTTACTGACATCTCGGCTCGCAACGTGGTATACTACTCATGACATAACATACAAGTGGAGTGATTTAGCACCAATCGATGTCGGTGATATCGTGCAAGTAACCGTGGGGGTGGTGAGTACTAAGACGTTTGTTGGTTCTTATACAGAGACATATCCTACTGGGTATATGAAGAAAAGGGACATCACGGCGTATGGCATGAGCGAAGTCCAATCAGAACCATTGTCGGTGACTAGGCGCATAAGCAAGACGACCCAAGAGAGAACAAACGAACCGGCAAAGAACGAATTGACTATATTGTTTGATGTAGAAAGTATAGGTGAGGTGAAAATACATTGAGGAATTTACCATTAGATACAGACATTATCGTTAGCTCTCATGATGCAGACAAGTACAACTTACTGCGTGATGATAACATAGGGTGGATAGGTGAGAGCGGTGATGAGTATGTGGATTTCTCCAGTATGGATGCTATGGATATTGAACGCATCAAGGTGGATTTTCTCACACGGGAAGAACTCAACGTACAAGGTAGTGGATTCACTCCAGAAGAACAGGCGTTCCTTGATTCCTTCACCGACTTATTTGCCCCCGATGGATACAGCTATCACGGGCTTTTAATTCCTCTCTATGCTAATCCACAAACATGGCTCACGGATACTGTATGGGATAAGCTCATTGCTATTATCAAGCTTTATCCAAACGTACCTTTTAAGATTGTCATTAACCCCGATAATGGTGCAGGGTCTTCGGTAAATTCAGACTATACAACACTCATCGAGCGAATTCGGGAGACACACGCCGAAATATTGGGATACATAACCACGAATTATGGTTCTATAGCAGAAGCCGTAGTGAAGTCTGATATGGATGATTGGGTTGCGTGGTATGACATAGATGGGTTTTTCTTTGATGAGACATCTGGGGACTGGACAACCTATGAGGATTACTATACATCGCTCGTTGATTATGCAGGAACGATCGGGATTACCGGGAGCATAGTTGGCGGTTGCGACACTATGCCCGACAGTGGGCTCTTTACTCAATTCGATATTGTCACCACATCCAAAAGCCCCGTGTATCCCAGCTCCCCCGAATTACCGATAGGGATAGATTATTCACAAAAATGCTGCTTATATTATGGCTCAGATTTTAGCGAATCAGAACTAAACGATAATTTGCTTCCAAACTTTGGGTGGACATATCTCAACACGACTGAAGATTGGGATTATCAAAACACCTATAATCTAGTGAGGAATATCCTTGCATCAATAAATTATGATAGAAATTATATCCAAGAACAATATCACCCATTAGTAGATTATGGATACAGAGTCAATGTCTCTTCATGGTATGGTAAGGAAGTGACAAATGTATTTGATTCTCCACAAGCGCCCGTATCACAATCGATTGTAATCGATGGGTATGCAAGTGTCTCTTGTTATACAGGTTCTATATCCTGTGCATATGGTACAGCCACACCGTCCAGCCCATTGTTATTCCATACAGACAGCTCAGAAAATGTGGCATTCACGGTATCGGGAGATTGCACATATCCCATGGTTGTATTAGAACAATTCTCTCCACCGTATGCATCTCCAACCCTTCCTGAACGTGTAGCTGATTATGCGGTCTCTTCTATGGACGCGGTATTTAAGATACGTGTATCAGAATCTTATAACATACAACTTGTGTATGGCATTGATGATATTATAATAGGTTATGGGGATGACGAGGTTATAATCAGTGAATATTTTGATCAGTATCTTTGCAGATTCTATGAAGATATTGATAATTATATAACTATTAGATTGCGTAACGATATCTCATTATGTCTTGACGGTTTAGTAGCAGGCAATTGGTTCTCTGAGGCGATTGCTATGTTGGATATGGGTGACAACTCGATCGTGGTTGCACCTACAGAGTTGGTAGTTAATGGTGTTCCATACCCTATTTTACATGAGATTAATCCTGTGAATATGGAAGTAGGATATGACGGTTCTCATTATTTTAACGATCAGATATTAGAGATAACTTACTAGGAGGAATTATGGCAGAAAATAAAAAAGTATCCGAGATGCCGGTGGTAGACCTACAATCGGGTGATAAGATTCCAATAGACAGAAGTGGCTCTCCAGCAGTTGCTATTAATCTTGGGGCAGAAGTCGATGCTGTCAAAGGTGTTGAATGGGATGACGAGACTGTTAAAGACAACGCTGACAATATTAATATACTCAAAGGCACAGGCTGGACAAATGAAACCGTTAAGGGTAACGCAGACAACATCGATACAGTTGAGTTACAAACAAATGAACTAACTCAAATTGTTGCT
>CAYYPJ010000151.1:0-6550 GCA_964473495.1 uncultured Spirochaetales bacterium | reverse complement strand
CCATATATTTTTCTGTAATTTAGAAGCCATACTCATTCGGTTGTCCTGATTGTTCCTTTTATTTGCACGTATTGAGAGCAAAGCACCTGATAACATGACAACAATCCACAACACTGGAATAAACGCGTAAATCTCATAGATAACCAAAAGATAGTTAATCAAGGTTGCAATGGGTATAAGTAGACCCCATATCTTATAGTAGATCCCCTCGTCTTCTTGCCGACGAACACAATCATTCATTATGTGCTTTATGAGATTTAAATCTTCAGCTGCCTGCTCTTTGGTAATTGTATCTGACATAGTCACCCTCCCCTTTTTATACTTTCAAATTGTTCACTTATTAAGCTTTGTTTTACAAAGTACTTTGTTAGTATATTCCAAGAAAAAGAATCTGTCAAGATAATTAAAGAGAAATAGAATTTGTAGAATTTTTTGTTAGATATTTTTATACATATATCATCAGATAGCAAATCTTGAACATAATACGAGAAATCAGACTGTCCACCGTAAGTCTATGAAAGAGTATTCATAACTTCAAATCCCATATCATCATACTTTTTACTTTTATGTCCATTTCTCAATGGTCTTATACAGTACATCAAGATCTATCGGTTTTGAAATATAATCATCAAACCCGGCAGATAGAAACATCTCTCTATCTTCTTTCATGGCTCGTGCTGTTACTGCAATCACCGGTATATTGCATGTTGTTTTATATGCTTTCAACTCTTTCAGCACTTCAAACCCATCCATTCCGGGCATTATGATATCGAGGAGGATGATATCCAGCTGTTCCTTTCTCGCTAAACTTATTCCATCTTCTCCAGTGAGAGCTGTAAGAACGTGCCATTCAGGCATATAGTTCTTTACTATTGCTTTAATAACGGTCAAGTTGTCCCGCTGATCATCTATCGTTAGTAGCGTATTCATAACTTTGCATCCATATCATCATACTTTTTTTATGCCCATCTCTTAATAGGTCTTATACAGACAGTACATCAGGATCTATCGGTTTTGAAATATAATCATCAAACCCGGCAGATAGAAACATCTCTCTATCTTCTTTCATAATACATATTGCTAAGATAATTACCGGAATATTGCATGATGCTGAATATGCTTTCAGTTTTTTACTACCTCAAGCCAACCCATTCGTCAAAACGATACATCAAGCAGGATGATGTCTGACAAGTCCTTTGTCTTAATCATCAGATATTTTCTAGTAAGTATTGTCTATATTATCATAATATCAGGATTTTTCCCTACTGCAAGTATAAGAAGAGATTTAATAGTACTCTTTTTAATCTTTCCTAAGCATAAGCCGTATTTGTAGGAGCAAATCCTTTATATCAACATTACCTTTTTGCATAACCTGTTTAACATTATTATTGCCCAATATTCCGAACTCTTCAGGAGAAAGTTCTTTTGCTGTCAATACCAGCACCGGGAGTCTTCTTGTCTCCTTGCTGCTTCGTATTTTCTTAAGTACTTCAAATCCATCAACTTCCGGCATCTTCAAATCAAGGATCATACCATCAGGTCTATGGTGTTCCAAATACGTTAAAGCCTGTCGTCCTCCCATTGCGATATCCACGATGTAATTCTCATCCTCAAGTACCTTTCTAACCTGAATGACTGTTACCTCATTGTCTTCTACCACCAGAATACGGAATTTTCTGCCATCACTCTTTTTATTATACTCACTACGGGGATCATGAAGTCTGAAAACGATCCCACGAATCTCTTGTAGCAGCTCTCTGCGTATAGAGCCTCGTTTTTTCACGAAAGAAGATACCTTTCCGGCAATCTCCTCTCGTTCCTCACCCGATAGATCCCTGGCCATGACAACAACAATGGGCAGGTCCTTAGTCTCTTCTTCTTTCCTGATAGCATTTATCACATCAAATCCATTGATTCCGGGCATATAGAGATCAAGCACCAACAGGTCTGGTATAGCACTATGTAAGAGACGAAGACACTCCTCTCCACTAGAGGCTTCAGTAATATTGCAGGATATTGATGAGACAATATCAACCAATTGCCTTCTATCCATATCATCATCATCGACAACCATGATTGACTTCTGGTTATCATGCAGTTTATTGATCTCTGCGATCATGGTGTCTTTATCAATGGGTTTTTGCAGATATCCTACTGCTCCCAAGGCAAATGCGGTGTCTCTTCCATCGGATACCGATACGATTATCACAGGTATATCTCGTGTTTCTGGTTTACTCTTCAGCACCTGCAGCACTTCCCATCCATCCAATTCCGGCATAATGACATCAAGTAAAATAGCGTAGGGGATTTGTCGTTCTACAATCATCAAAGCTTCTTTCCCTGATGTCGCTCTCAGTGTCATATATCCATTATCTTCAAGATCCTGGGAAATCTTCCGTACATATTGAGGATTATCATCGACAACAAGAATAGTCTGTTTCTCTGTCGAAAAGAATTCCTTGTTGATCAATGGGGTATTTGCCGTTATTTTCTTACCTTGCCACAGTATTGGTAGAACTACCGTGAAGACAGTGCCTCTACCAATTTCACTCGTAACATTGATTTCGCCATAAAGATTTATCACCATCTTCTTAGCGATTGCAAGTCCAAGACCGGTTCCTTCATAGTGCCTAGACAAAGAACCATCAACCTGACGAAATTCTTCAAATATACGGGGAAGGTCTTTTTTCGATATTCCAATCCCAGTATCAGCGATGGTGATAGTAAGGTTAGCATCATCATATGTTGTCGATACATCCACAAATCCGGTATCAGTGAATTTGACTGCATTGTTGATAATATTCAGTAAAATCTGATGCAGTTTTGCTTCATCTGTCTCTATAGGAGGTGTCCCTTCGGCTATACGCACCCGTATCTCTATACCTTTCTCCTTAGCCAGAGGAGAAAGACTATCTTTAATCTGAGTGATAATTGTGTCGACTGAATTCCTACTGGGATGCATCTCAACTTTACCAGCTTCAATCTTCGAGAGATCAAGTATCTCGTTTATAAGAGAGAGCAATTGCTTACCATTTCGCTCTATAATCGTCAGATAGTTATTCTCTTCTTCAGAAAGTTTATCCGATGCCTGCATGATAAGCACTTTTGAGAGTGCCATAATAGAATTAAGCGGAGTACGCAGTTCATGGCTCATATTTGAGATAAACTCGCTCTTTAACCTATTCGCCTCCTCCACTTCTTTCTGCTGATCTGCCAATTGTCTATTCTTAGCCATAATCTCGTCTTTATTTTGCAGCTCTTCTGCCTGATTCCACAGCTCTTCTGCCTGATCCTGCAGTTCTTCTACATGCACTTCAAGTTCCTGATTGGCCGATGCAAGACGCACGGCAAGGTCCTGGGTCTTCTTCACCGCAAACAAACTGGAAAATGATGAGTTTATATTCATCCATGACTGCTCTAATATTTTACAGCTGGTGTCACTGAATTGATGAATACTCATAATGGAGATAACTGCAACTGCAGCATCATCGATCACTACGGGAATTGTGATAATCTCCTTAGGGACCATTTCCCCTGCAACAGCCTTGAACGTGAATACTGTATCTTCAGGGATATCCATCAAATGTACTATCGTCTTTTCTTCTACTGCTCGTGCGAGCTCTCCTTCCGGTTTCTCAACGCTGAAGGGTTTTAGAATCTCACGATTCACACCAAATGTACTAAAAGGTTCAAACGCCGTATGTGATTCATCTGCGATATACAAAGCCCCAATATTTGCTTTAGTCGTCTTGACCAGCTCTTTCAATAGATTTGAAGAGAAACCTTGTACCGATGACTGATCAATCATCACATATGCTATTCTCGCAACACCTGTCTGTATGATTGTCTTCGATTCAACGGATTGTGCCATCATGTTTATAGAATCAGCTAGCAGCTCAAATTCATTGCCCGTATGAATATTATTTCTCACAGAGAAATCACCTTTCCCTAGTTCAAGAGAGACTTTTCTCATCATAAGAAGAGGTCTCGTGAACTTCCTGCTTACCATAGAGGCGAAAAGTATTGCTATGAGAATAAGAACAAGAACCAGCATGATCGAGTACTGTAATAGTTTAGCAAGCGGTTCATCGATCTCAGATACATCCTGTTTAACGATAAATCCCCAATCAGTCCCTTTGATCGGAGTATACGTAGTAAGAATCTCTACCCCGCGATAATCAACAGTACGAACTACCCCAGTCGCACCTTTGGCTGTCAGGACTTCCGACCTCCTGGCATTATTCAGTTGTAAAGTAACTCCTTCATACCAGTAAATTTCATTAGTCGTTTCCATATCACTACTAACAATCATGATCCCCCCGGTCGTACCAAGGCCCACTTTATTCACAACCAGCATAAACGATGATTGATTCAGATTCCCCCTCATCGCAAGAATACCAATAATACGATGGGAGGCAGACGTCCTAGAGAATATGGGTATAGAGAAGATAATTGTAGGCTCTCCAGTCATCTGAGAATTGTATAAATTGCTCACATATCTCTCATTTGTCTGGAGAGGAGATTTGAAATACTCTTTTTGCGATCTATTCAATCCCACAGAGTCCGCCTTTGTCGAGAACTCGATATTCCCAGTATCAGGATCCATGATGAATATCTCTTCATATGCCCTATGGTTCCGTAAATACCGCTGTATCAGATCCTGTACTGATTTATACTTCTCTTTATATCCCGGATCATCTTTACTCAGAGGAAATGGATCTTCAAGTACCGATAAATCGTCATCTGACGATATCGTCTCCATATCTTCCATTCTTTCCCTAATCCAACTCTCAGCCTGCTGCACTTTGAGATCGCTTACAGCCAAAATTCTATCAGAAGCATCTTGCTGCAACACAGTCCTCTGTTGAATATAGATTATTACAGCACCGGTGAGTAATGGGACTAATGCGAATATGAGAAACCATATAACAAGATGAGTCCTCACTGTTTTATTAGGTGTTATATCTCGTTTTGTTCTTCTCATCAGTCCTATCCCTCGAATTTTCTACATGTGCTGTACACTATGTATCATGATATCTTTTGATATATCTTGCAACAGGGGGTAACCCTATTAAATAGGCTCTTATATTTCTTAATAGGAACCTCAGCTTCCCCAAGCACTAAATACCCACCAACGTGTAACGAACGGTATAGCTTCTTAAAAATAATATCCTGATACGCAGGGTTGAAATAGATAAGGACGTTTCTGCACAGTACTACATCAAAATCACAGAAAGCACTCTCCGGAGGTACAAAACTATGCTTATCAAGCAGATCATAATAGGAAAAATTCACCATTTTCCGAATAGTATCTGCAATAAAGTAGGTATTCCCACTCTGGGTAAAATATGTATGAACAAAACCAAATTTCACATCGTGTAATGATTTGGCATGATAATGTCCGATCTTTGCCTGCGCAAGTGCCTGATTATCAATGTCGGATGCAAAGATTCCCATCAACATCTTTTCCTCGGAAATCTTTTTACGCAGTTCTCGCAGTAAAATGGCAATGGAATAAGGTTCTTCACCGCGGGAGCATCCTGCAGACCATATCCGAAGTATATGATCATGATGCTGCAGTTTCTCAAGAATGAAATTATATACCAGAGTCTGTATGTTCTCAAAGACTATTGGATTACGAAAGAAACTACTGACATTGATTGTCAGAACATTGATCAATTCATTCATCTCAGCAGGATTCGAGATAAGATATTCATAATATGCCTCTACAGAACCAGTATGTGTCTTATAGATACGCTTATTCATCCTGCGAAGTACCATTTCAGGATGATTTCCCTGAAAATCATATTTTCTTTTTTCGTACAGATACTGTAATATGCAATCGAATCCATCCTGCATCTGTTTCTCACTTTTTTTACTATATGATTCTCATTTATTTTGTGGTAACATTCAATCTAAACTACACAGCATGATCCATTTCTTCGTAATACGATACAATAGTTTCGTTGTTCAGTCAACAACCAACCATAAAGGAGGCGGCTTGTCCCAGGCCTCTAAAAGAGGCCGAATTCTTTCTGTTGGACCTCTTCGAGCCGCTCATTCTCTTCCTGATATCTCACATACCGTCGTATTCTCTCTTCATCAAGTCCAATAGTACTTACACAATATCCGCGGCTCCAGGAGTGGTTTCCTCAATACGGCTTCTTCTTCATGTGAGGATAACTCTTGAATATGCTTATTGCTGTCTTCCCTTTCTGGATTCCCATCAATTCTGATACTGATACTTTCAAGGGTATCCATACTACCATGTGAAAGGGAAAAACACGACCGGTATTTGATTTACTGATTGTATCAACTGTAATTGCTAAGGATATTATTCTGGCAACTCGTGATTATAAGGATTTTAAAAATATTCCAGACTTGATGGTCGAAGACTGGATGATTCAGCTGCAGCTTATCCCAAAAGCAGTAAATATTGAGAACAGTAAAATCAAAAAAAATCAAATATTATCCTGCATGAAAAAATGAGTGTTTCCTGAGTCTTCTCCCTGTGTAAAGAGTTTTCCCCCGTAATCAGACATGCCGGGAC
>CAYYPJ010000150.1:0-6566 GCA_964473495.1 uncultured Spirochaetales bacterium | reverse complement strand
TAGCCGTCAATCCTTATCAGTATAAATAATCATGAATGAATAACAACTGGATAAACACCTTTAGGATTCCGTACTCTAAACTCAACGGGAGACAAGAAACCTAACCGCTCTTTTGGTCGTCCTGTGTTATAGAATTCAATGAATTCAGTCACCGCAGAAATAATATCCTTCCTTGGAATCATCCGGTTCTTGACTTTGCTTTTACCGAACCTGCAATACAAGCATTCTGTTTTTATGATTCCATTCAGCGATTCCATAGCAGCATTGTCAAAACAGGATCCTTTATATCCTAAACTCATTCGCATCTTTAGTTTTCCTAGTAAATCTCGATAATTATACGATAAATATGTTGATCCACCGTCACTGTGGAGAATGACTCCAGCAGTAATCCTGATTCTTTCGGCCAGAATTCTCACCGTATCGGTGCAAAGCTTTGTGTTGACCGAATCGGATATAGTGTAGGCATGAATCTCCCTATTGAATAAATCTTCGATGGTATTGAGGTACATCGTCTGCTCGAGACAAGGCAAGTAGGTGATATCCTCCACCAGACGCCTGCAAAAGCTCCATGGTAAAGAAGTTCCGCTTGATGAGATCCGGAGGGCAAGTCCTCCTTCATCTTTCTTCTTCTGGCATATACCTCATCAGAATATTTCTTTGCCCGTACGGTAGATTGTAGATCATTCTCCGATCCTTCGAATCCGTGTAGTCCCAACCATTTTACCCGTTTCTTTTTCCTGTAAAGCAATCATCCTACGATAGCCGATGCTGTGATGATGCTGTTCCTGGATCTTAAGAATCTTTTCTCCGATTTCCTTGTCCTCAGCGATTCACTGTTGATAAACTTCTCGCTCTTTCTTACTCGTCGAATCCCGCACGATCAATTCTACATCAAGCAGGGTATTCTCGACCTCTTTATTGTTGATAACATCATAAAGTGTTCTGACTGCTATCTTGCCTAATTCAAACATGTTCTGATGGATGGTAGAGAGCTGTGGTTTTATGATCTTACCGAGTTCAAGATTACCATAACCCATGACCGAGACATCATTAGGTACTGATATGCCTTGTGCTCCCAGAATATCTATGACACCGCAGGCCACATAATCAGAAGCAGTAACGATCGAATCAAACTCTATCATTCGAGAGAGGAGCTGTTTTGCAGCATCCTTCCCATCTTCGAACCCATAATTGCAGATGATCACCAGATTAGGATCATAAGCTACACCAAATTCCTCTAATGCTTTTAAATAGCCGCTGAATCGGTACAAACTGGAATATACTCCCGTTCCAGGAGTCTCAAGCATTTCCAGCATATCTCTTTCAGTGAACTTAGGTTCCCAGAAACTTGAAAAGAATGCTATCTTTCGGTGCCCCAGGGAGAGGAGATACTTTGTTGAGAGATACCCGCCGCCCTGAGTATCCTGATACACATGCGGCAGTTCAGGATAGACACGGGGACCTCTGGCAGCGATTACCACGGGAAGATCGCGAAACGCTTCTGTCTCTATGAGATTCACACTCTTGGCAACCGGAGTGTAGATCAGTCCATCCAAGATATTATGAGCGAACTGATCTATGATCTGGTCTTCTACTTCGTGTTTACCATGACAGGAACCTATTAGGATACTCTGCCCGAGTTCTCGAGCCTGACCTGCGGCTCCCTCAAGGAGGGTCGCAAAATAGGGATGATCCAGTTCAGGGAGGATCAACCCTATCGTTTCGCTCTTCTGACCCTTGATCAACCTGGCAGCAGGGTTCAGCCGGTAGTCGAATTTCTCAACTGCATCTGCAACTTTAGCTGCCAACTCCGGGCGTACTCTCACCCCGTTCAGATAGCGAGATACTGTTGCTATGGAAACTCCAGCATACTTGGCAACATCTATGAGTGTTGCAGTTTTTCCTTTTGCCATGTGGCCTCTCTAATCACGTGCCGTAGCAGTTATCTTACTGATAAAGTACGCTATAAGCAAGAGTACTATACCTGCAGCTCCAGACCAGAATTTTGGAAATATGAACATGATGGCACTCATTCCCAGGATAAGTCGCAGTACAACTGGAATACATCTTTTAAAGAACCAGCCTTCCAAGGCTCCTGCTAACAGTATAACACCCAGAATCGCTTTTACGCAGTTTATGAGGATCAGATACCAGGGACCGATAAACAGTAGAGATGGCTCATACACGAACATGAATGGTACGATGAATCCTGCGATACCGAGTCTGAAAGCTTTTAACCCAGTCTTCATACTGTCAGACCCGGCAATACCTGCAGCGGCAAAGGCCGAGATGGCTACCGGCGGTGTGATGAATGAGATGATAGCAAAATAGAGGATAAAAAGATGAGCAGCCATAACCTCTACACCCATGGATGTAAGAGCTGGTACAGCAAGAACTGATGTGATGATATAGGCAGCAGTTGTCGGCAATCCCATTCCCAGGATCAGACAGGCGATCATGGTCAGGATCAGAGCGGGGAACAGGTTCCCTCCCGAGAGGCTAATGATCAATTGGGTGAATCGGACTCCTAATCCGGTCAAGGAGACGATACCGATGACGATACCTGCTGAGGCACAGGCCATGGCGACTGGTGCAGCGATCTTGGCACCATAGACAAGTGCTTTGATGATCTCTCGCCAAAGGATTTTCTTCTCTCTGAACCACATCCAGAGAACTGAGACGCCGATCAATATGATGATCGTGAAGACTCCAGCTCTCATGGGTGAATACCTGCAAATGAACAGGAAATAGATCAAGGCTAACAGAGGTATAACTACATAATACCCTTCTCTCATCACAGCCTTAGCTGAAGGAAGCTCCTCTTTCGGAACTCCTTCCAACCCTTTCTTGTTTGCCTGATACTTGACCATGAAGCTTAGCGAAAGGAAATAGAGCAATGCCGGTATCAAAGCTGATAGAGCGACTTTATAATAGGGAACTCCGAGCATGTCGGCCATGACGAATGCTGCTGCACCCATGACCGGCGGCATGATCTGTCCACCGGTCGAAGCGACAGCTTCCACGGCTCCGGCATATTCAGCATCATATCCGGTCTTCTTCATGAGTGGGATAGTGAAAGCTCCTGTGGTAACAACATTACTTACCGAAGAGCCTGAGATACTTCCCATGAGTCCGCTGGCGATGACAGCTGTCTGTGCAGGTCCTCCTGTTTTATGACCTGACAGGGCATAGGCAAAATTGATGAAGAACTTTCCTGCTCCGAGCTTATCAAGCATGCTTCCGAAGAGGATGAAGATGAATACGAAGGTGGAAGATACGGCTATCGGGATACCGAAGACACCCTGAGTGGTCCATACCAGATTGTCAACGAGTCTCCATACAGAGTATCCTTTGTGAGCGATGACAGGGGGCATGTAGCGGCCGAACAGGGCATAGATGATAAATACTACTGCAACTATCACGATAGGCAGACCTACGGCCCTCCTCGTTCCTTCCAAGACGAATAGTATGAGTAGTAATCCTATCCACTGTTCAAAACGGGTTGGTCCGAAGACGCCTCGTCTCAGTATCTCATCAGGACTCAAAGAGAAGAGAAATATGATCGCTATTACCGTCACTGCCAAGAAAAGCAGCAGTCGTATCAGGGATATATGCTCTTCGTCCTTCTCTCCTGCTTTCTTCCCGGTATAGATGAGCATCGAGAGTGCAAGCAGGGTAAAGAGGTGAATCCCTCCCTGCAGGATCGGTGTCATGACACCGAAGAGTGCGGTATAGAGATGAAATAATGATAATGCCGCTGCAATCACGGCTATTGCTCGCTTACATGCGATGTCTTTCTGAATCATAGTGCATTCTCCTACTGAAGTCTCAATGAGATTCGATCTCCCGGATCTCCTAGCTGCTGAAAGATCAGATGATACTCACCATCTGCTGTGAGGATAGTCATCTGCTGTTCTATGGTGTATCCCACACGATAATCGATCTTCTCATATGCCGGGAATTCCGGTATCTCCACGATATAGGTATCATCAGCACAAGTAACCTTACTGCCGGGATATCGTGTCCCGTGATAATCATATGAATCGGTATCAAAGATCATCTTTACAGGTACAAAGCCTGCATCTGTCAAGGTGAAGAACTCGGTGATCTCTCCCCGATCATACGATTGGGTATAATGATAGATCACCTGTTCGATCTGATTTGCAGGATAGGAGAAGAGAACTGTCTCTTTCCTGCAGTTCTCCAATACGAGCAGGGTATCATCCGCCCTGCTCGTCACACATCCTGAGATATAGCATACTGAAGCTGCAAGGAAAATCAGCTTCAGTATGATCGTTCTAGTCGATTGGTTCATATTCAGCTGGTATATCAACTCCCATCTCTCTGTAGAATTTTGCAGCTCCTACATGTAATGGTACAGAAAGGTTCTGACAAGCTGCTTCCAAGCTGGTATACTTCTTGACTGCTGCATGTACATTCACCCATGCATCCATATTTCCCCAGATTGCCTTCATTGCTTTATAGGTAGCATCTGCAGATACATTCTTAGTAGTATACATGACAACTCGAGAAGTTGGTGTTGTCACAGGATAATCTACTCCACGGTATGTTCCAGCTGGAATAGTCATCTTTGTATAGTACGGGTATTTCTTATAGAAGTTCTCCTCAAGTACCGGGATGATCTTCACATCGAATGTGGTAGTAAGGTCCAGAAGTGCTGCTGATTTCAGTGGATGAGTACTGATGAATCCATCAATAACTCCATCTTTCAATGCATTGACCATCTCAGAATCAGAAATGAACTCCGGTCTGATTGAATCGTAATCGAGTCCGTAATAACCCAATATTTTCTTTGCTGCGGCTTCTCCGCCGCTTCCTGCTTGTCCGACTCCGATTCTCTTTCCTTTGAAGTCTGCTGGTGTGGTTACCTCACTGTCAGCAGGGACAAAGATCTGTACCCAGCTGATCAGTGTCCCGAACAATGATCGGAGATCACTGAACTGTGCACCTTCATAGGCACCTTTTCCTGCATAAGCAAGGTAGGCAACTTCATTCTGACTGATTCCCCACTCTACATTCCCCTGCATGAGGTTTCTCATATTCTCCAGGGAAGCTCCACTTGATTCTGCTGATGCATTGATCGTATCAACATTGGCATTCAAAACTTCTGCAAGGGCGACTCCCATGGGATACAAGGCCCCTGAGGTACCTGCTGTAGCTATTGAGATTGTCTGTACACCCTCCTGTTCTCCGGCTGCAAAGCTGAAGGAACAAACGAGTACCAGTAGACATACGATTAACATGATTCCTCTTTTCATCGATTCACTCCTTTTGGTAATATAATAAAACTGTAAACCTTTACTATAATTCTCATAATACACCATATTATATTTCTGTCAACAACATTCTCTATTGATTATCATAGTTTTTTGTTGACATAGCACCCATTTAAGGAGTAGAGTACAACTGTAAACATTTACTATAATCTATTCAGAAAGGTATCAATGATGAAATTTTTAGTTCGTAATACCCAAACACTGCAAGGAGAGGTCAGTATTCCGGGTAACAAGTCAGGCACAGCTCGTGCTATTGTACTCGGCTCATTGGCTGAAGGGCAGACAAAGGTTTATAACCCTCTCTTGAATCTAGACAGTTTTTCTATTATCAGCATGTTTGAAGCTATGGGCGTTATTATAGATACTTCCAACCCAAGAGTATGGACCATCGATGGATCAGGAGGAAAACTTTCAGTCCCCAGCAGTGTGCTAGATGCAGAGAACTCCGGTACTGGGTTCTATATGGTTGTAGCTGCAGCCAGCCTGATCAAAGGCTGTTCGATAGTCACCGGTGATTACCAGATCTGCTACAGACCTGCAGGTCCACAGATCGATGCTCTCAATATGCTTGGTGCTAAGATCACCTCCACCCGTGGTAACGGGCTCGCACCATTGGTAGTAAATGGTGTACTCAAAGGTGGTGAAGCCTCGATGCCTGGCTATAATTCACAGTGGTTAACTCCTATTCTCATAGCGGGCTCTATGGCGAAAGAAGATTCTCACATCACGATCACTGATGACAAGATGCTTGAGATCCCCTACATCAACATGACGTTAGGGATGCTCAAGCAGGTAGGGGTCACGGTAGAACACAGTGATGACTATCGTGATTACCGTGTTACAGGAAGGCAGACGTTCAAAGCGACTGATTTCCATATTCCAGCTGACTGGGGTACTTCCGGATATCCTTTGATAGCTTCTGCGATCACAGACTCCGATGTGACTTTCCACAATCTGAATACAGAAGATTATGCTGGTGAGCGTGCTTTTGTCGATATCCTGAAAGAAATGGGTGTTGATATCGAAGTACGGAACAATGGTTTGGATGGAATAACCGTAAGAGGCGGCAAAACTCTCAATGGTATTGAGATCGACTGCTCAGGGACTCCTGATGCAATACCAGTTCTCGCAGTCCTCGGCTGCAAGGCCGAAGGTAAGACGGTTCTTCAGAATGTTTCTGCCAGCCGGTATAAAGAGACTGACAGAACGGCGATTATCAAGAAGGAACTTGAGAAGATGGGAGCAAAGATCGAAGAGACGCATGACACG
>CAYYPJ010000149.1:0-6633 GCA_964473495.1 uncultured Spirochaetales bacterium | reverse complement strand
CTCATATGCCTTTCTCGTCTATTCAGATTCGCTTCAGGAGGATGGGAAAAAACGCCTGAAAGTGATGAAGGAGTCGCATGACGGGTTTGTGATCGCTGAACAGGACCTGCTGATACGTGGTCCTGGAGAACTGTCAGGAAAAAGGCAGTCGGGATATCTTTCGTTGGTGTTTGCCGACATTGTCCGGGACTTAAATCTGATGAGCAAAGCACGAGATGATGCACAGAGGATTCTGCGTGAGGATGATGCATTACTACATCCTGAACATACCATGATCAGAGAAGTCCTTACTCGTTGTCCCCCGTTTGATGAAGGGTTCATTGAATGATCTTAATCCGCCAGGACGTCTTCTAAAGCGAGAGAAACAAGCAAAAGTACCCCATGCATCAAGGCATCATCATTGAAGTCATAATTCACCGCATGCAGCGGCGGGGAATCAACCCCTGTTCCCAGAAGGAACATACAGCCTGGTATCTGCTGCAGATAGAAAGAGAAATCTTCTGAAGCCATAGTATGTCTCTCAGCAGGAATATACACACCATCTCCCATGTAGGTGTTCACTGCATGTTCGACTGATTCAACAGCAGCTGCATCGTTGACGACCGGAAGGTAATAGCTTCGGTCATAGACCAGATCCACGATAACATCATATTTCTCTTCAAGTCCCTGGAAGATCTCTTGGATCTCTGCTGCAATCCTATTACCCACCGTGGCATCGGTATATCGTATGGTTCCGGCAATCGTCGCTGTCTCAGGTATGGTATTGGTATTCCTTCCACCCCTAATCATACAGACAGATGCCACGCCCTCTTCGTTCTGCTGCAGCCTGCGATGCAGATCATCAATCTGTACGGCAGCCGCTGATGCAGGAATCAGAGGATTGTTCCCCCTCTCCGGGGTTGCCCCGTGGGTTGCCGTTCCAGTGATCGTACCAGTGAATGTGTTCGCAGAAGCAAAGAGAATCCCGGGTTTTGTTGAGATGGCACCTGTTGGAAGCCCGGGCCAGTTGTGGTAGCCGTAGATACGCTCCAATCCGTCACAGACCCCCTTCTCCACAAGTTCTGCTCCCATACAGGCTTCTTCCTCTCCTGGTTGAAAGATACAGCGTATCGTACAGGGAAGCATCTCTTGTATGCCGGACAACACCAATACCGCTCCGATAAGTATAGCCATATGACCATCATGTCCGCATGCATGCATAACGCCGGTATGCTCTGATGCATAGGGAAGCAGTGGTGACTCCTGAATAGGGAGCCCATCCATATCGCATCTGAAACCAATGACCCGTCCAGGATCGCGTCCTGGTAGTTCAAAGACCAGATCGGTACCAAGTTTCGGCTGCCAGATCACCGGAACATATGGGGCTATGAGAGAAATCAAGACTTCGCGCGTCTTGACTTCTTTTCCTGCTAACTCGGGGAACTTATGAAGCGCATGGCGAAGTTCTATGACTTCAGGTAATACGTCATTGATTCGGGAAACTATACTATCGCGTGATATTTTCATAGGTAAAAGACCTCATGTGGATTTTTATTATGACAAACGTTCTATTCACTGAATTAAACCATTATATCCTGTATTAGTGACAGTTCACATACCTTAGATATACCATCATGATATGATATAATCTATCCCTGTAATCAAGAAGTTCTTCTTCAGGTAGAGATACATCGTTATCTGATTGATATTTCTTCACCTACTGACTATCATATGTGCAGTACACGATCATAGGAGATATAGATGCGTATAACCGGAGGAATCTATAGGGGAAGAACGATCAAATGCCCTCCCGGCACCATACGCCCGGCAATGGATCGCATGAGAGAGTCCATGTACTCTATTCTAGGATCTATTGAAGGGTATGCGTTCCTCGATCTCTTCTCCGGTTCCGGTCTTGTGGGGATCGAAGCAGCTTCCCGAGGGTGTTCACCAGTACATCTTGTCGAGATGGACCACAAGAAGCGAAAGATCATCAATCAGAATATTAGCATAGTGACCACTGAGATCAAGCTCTATATGATGTCCGTACAGAAGTTCCTCTATTTTGCACCGATCACCTATGATATTGTCTATTCCGACCCGCCCTTTCCGATGAAGGGGAAGGGAGCACTATCGCGAAGCATCGCCGATGCGAATTTGGTAAAGAACGGCGGTCTCTATATCATCCACTATCCAAAAGAGAACACGATGGCAGAACAGATAGGGACATTCAACTGTATCGATGAACGAAAATATGGGAGATCCATGTTGAGATTCTATCGTAATGAGATACATTCCACAGATAAGGAGTAATTCTATGCAGATATATGACTCAATCCACTCATGTGACTACACCGTCCACACCTATGATGTCGACCGCTACAACACGGTGTATCTCTCTTACTTCTTTCAACTCATGCAGGAGACTGCTGCTCAGCATTCTAAATGTTATCATCTGACGATCTCTGATCTGAAAGTTCAGCAGAAGACATGGGTAGTCATCCGTCAAAGGTTATCAATCACTCGATACCCTCAATGGCTGGAACCGATACAACTTCAGACATGGGTCACCAAACCTTCACCACTGATTGCTCCACGAAGTTTTCTTGCTATTGATAAACTGGGGAACATCCTGTTCAGGGGACTTTCCTACTGGTGCATCATCGATCTTGCACACCACCATCCGGTACCGCTTGCATCTGTATACCAATCTTCCGGCATCAATGATGCAGACCGACAGATCACAGATCCCATCGGCAAACCCGGATCGATCCCCGACAGCTATACAAATCTCTATACCTACCATCCATCCATCCTATATCGTGATACCGATACAAACGGACATGTCAATAACCGTGTCTATTGTGATTGGTGCCTTGAATCAGTCCCTCCACACATTCGTGATGGACACAATCCCAGTATGTTCGAGATCCATTACAATAAAGAGACTTATGATACTGATACGATTTTAGTCAAGACACATATGCCGGCTGATCACTCAGGGGGTTACCATCAGATATACGCACTACGTGAGGGAAAGGAGCTGCTTGTCTGCACGGTGAAGAGCTGTTGGGAACATAGGGCCGCTTTAGGCTGAATCACCAGAACAGGGATCGGTCAATCTCCGAAAAATCCTCTATGAACTGTGATACTACATGAAGCTTTCGCAGTCGTTCATGTTGTTCTGTCGGTTGTCCTGCTACAATCAGATACCCGCATCCGGCAGCTTCTGCAGCAAGAACACCAAAATAGGAATCCTCTATAAAGACCAATTCACGTGATTCATATCCCAGGTTCTCTGCTGCCCGCAGATAAATATCAGGATCGGGTTTATTCCTGACCTGACCATCATCGAACACTATCATATCCCGGGAAAACCATCGCCCCAAGATGAAATGATCTATAAAGAAATCTACATTCTCTCTCTCTGATGCGGTCGCAATCGTTATAGGAACTTCATGGGATGATAATTCATCGAGCAGCTGTTCAACCCCGGGAGCAAGAATGAATCCATCAGGGTCCTTCAGACATATCTCCCGATATAGTCGTTCCTTCTCGCGTGACATCTCCGCGATCTCTGCCGAAGAGCATTCCTTGCCGAGGAGCATCTTCAGAATATGTTTTGTCGTCTTCCCGTGTACATCACGATAGTAGGTTTCGCGATCTATCGGTTTACCGAACTCTCGGGAAAAGGCAATCCATGCCTCTTCATGAAAAGCAGTATCCCAGACCATGGTGCCGTTAAAATCGAAAACCACTCCGCTATACATCGCTTCCCTTCTCACAGATCCTCTATGATTCTTCATCATCGTCATCGTCATCAAGAGGAAATACTTCAATAGATAGTTCTTCAAGCTGTTCTTCTGATACGCTATTAGGAGCCTCTGTCATCATATCAGTTGCTTTCTGGGTCTTGGGGAATGCTATGACATCTCTGATTGAATCAGTCCCCAACAGGAGCATCATCATTCGATCAAAGCCAAGAGCCAAACCGCCATGAGGCGGTGCTCCATACTGCAGCGCATCCAGGAGAAATCCGAACTTCTCTGCCGCTGCCGCTTCATCTATGCCGAGTAGAGAAAAGATCTTCTGCTGCAGAATATGATCATGGATGCGAATACTCCCGCCGCCGATCTCGCTTCCGTTGAGCACAAGATCATATGCATCTGAGATGATAGAGAGTACTTCTTCAGGAGAACCTTCCAGCTTATAAAGTTCTTCGGGTTTCGGAGCAGTGAACGGATGATGTACTGGCGTCGGACTCCCCTCATCATCCTTCTCAAAGAGCGGAAAGTCTACGACCCAGGTAAAAGCATAGTCATCTTCTTTGATCAAACCCAGTTGTTTCGCAAAGTGTGTCCGTAATGCAGCTAGACAATTACAAACTATCTTCTGTGTATCGGCAATGAAGATGATCACATCGCCTACTTCGGCATTCATCATCCTGTATAACTCCCGGGACTCATCATCAGTGAAGAACTTGATGATCGGGGATTGCGGACCAGATTCATTCATACGAATCCATGCAACACCTTTCCCTCGATAGGGTTTGACAAACGGGGTCATCCCGTCAAGGTCTTTACGGGCAAGTTGAGCACTGTACCCTTTCAAGTTGATTGCACGTACACATCCACCCTGCTCTACAGCTCGTCGAAAAACTCCGAATCCCGTGTTGCTAAAGATCTCTGTGATATCGGTGATCTCAAGGCCAAATCTCAGGTCAGGTGAATCAGAACCATATCTGAGCATAGCTTCCTGATAGGTAATCCGGGGAAGCGGCAGCTGCATATCGACGCCTTTCAGATCCTTCATAATGGTCTGAAAGAGCTCCTCTGTAAGATGCATGATATCATCGCTGTCGACAAATGACATCTCAAGGTCAATCTGGGTGAACTCCGGTTGTCTGTCCGCTCGTAGATCTTCATCTCTGAAACATTTGGCAATCTGAAAGTAACGGTCGAAACCTGATACCATCAGAGCCTGTTTATAGAGCTGAGGACTCTGTGGCAGTGCATAGAACTTCCCCGGGTTTACTCTGCTTGGTACAAGATAATCTCTTGCACCCTCGGGTGTGGATCTCCCAAGGATGGGAGTCTCGACCTCAATGAACTCACGCTCGGTGAGAAATGAGCGTATATGCGCGGCTGCTTGACTTCTAAAGACAATGTTCTTCTGTAGATTGGGATTTCTCAGATCAAGATACCGGTATTTCAAGCGTGTCTCGGCATGTACGCCGGCGGTGTGCAGAACATCAAAAGGGGGCGTCTTCGAGGTATTGAGCAGTTCGAAGTCAGAGATATATACATCGATCTCTCCGGTGGGAATATTCTGATTCGCCATCCCCTCCGGTCGTCGGCGCACTTTTCCCTCAGCTGCGATGGTATATTGGTTTCTCATCGTATGTGCTCTTTTATGGGCTCTCTCTGAGAATTCAGGGTCGAAGACGATCTGGGTGGTTCCCCATCTATCATAGAGATCTATGAATGTCACTCCGCCATGATCACGATAGCTTCCGACCCATCCATTCAGGACAACCCGTTTCCCAATATCACTAGAAGTAAGTTCCCCGCAGGAATGTGTCCTTCTCAATCTCATGTCTATTTCTCCCATCAGTGTTGCAGTTGTGTATATACGGTATTCAGCGTTTTACTAATTCAGTCAGGATCGTTCGCACGATTGCAGGATCTGCAGATCCTTTTGTCTCTCTCATCACCATACCCATCAGGAAACTCACCGCTTTGTTGTTCCCGGATCTTATCTCCTGAACAGCTTTCGGCTGCCCGTCGATGACTCTCTGAACTATGATCCTCACGTCTTCCGCATCGCTCTTTGATGCAAGCAGATCATCTTCTTCGATGATCTGTGTCGGATCCTCGTCTCTATCAAGTATCCCGTCAAGCAGTTGCCGTGCAATATTGGCATGGATAATACCATCACCTAAAAGTTTCATCAAGGAGGTGAATCTCTCTGCAGAGAGAGTCGACGAAGATAATGATGATTTCCTCTTCCCAAGAGCCTTGAGCACATCACCTTTAAGCCACTTTGCACTCTCTTGGGCATCGGCTCCGGCAGCAATTACCTCTTCATAGAAATCTGCACGATCCTTCTCGTCGGTAATGAAACTGGCCAGCTCCGATGACAGACCATACTGTCTGGCTGCTCGTGCTCTTCTATCGATTGGCAGTTCTATCATCCCCGCTTCGACTTCGTGCATAAACAGTTTGTCGGGACAAAAGGGAGGAATATCAGGCTCAGGAAAGTAGCGATAGTCATGGGCAGTCTCTTTGGTTCTCATAGAGACGGATTTATTATTATCTGCATCCCACAGGCGAGTCTCCTGGATAATCTTTGTCCCGGTCTTTATAGCTCTTGCCTGGCGTTTCTCTTCATATCGTAGAGCTTTCTTCACATTTCGTGAGGAGTTAAGGTTCTTCATCTCAACCTTTGTACCCAGCCCCTTTCCCTTCTTATTGATTGATATGTTCGCATCACATCGAAGTGAACCATCTTCCATGTTCCCGTCACAGACCCCAAGATATCTGACCATCCGTCGAAAAGCGTGCAGGAAATCTTCTGCTTCTTTGCCGCTCTTCAGGTCCGGTTCGGTCACGATCTCAAGAAGTGAGGTACCTGCACGATTATAATCGATAAGAC
>CAYYPJ010000148.1:0-6798 GCA_964473495.1 uncultured Spirochaetales bacterium | reverse complement strand
GAGAAGAAGGGAAGCCTCCACTACCACATTTCAGCTTCCCTTCAATACAAATAAAATTGCCATTACAGTCTGCCGTGAAATGGAGTGAATTTCAAGAAGAAATTCTTAAGAATCATTCATTAGAGAAACTCAGAGAAGCTTGCCGACCTTCAAAATGTCCTTACTGTAGATACTTATCGTTTCACCGCCATGAAATGTTTTTCTTTTCTCTGATGTGTGATATTCTAAGCCTGCTCCATGAGTGTCTTTCTTATGATGTTTTTCTACCGAATCGCATGATAGTAGATTCTCATTGAGTTCTTCTTTTATTATCTTCGAGGATGATAGTCCATTCTATCATGCAGGCATCTCCTTTAATGATGCGAAGATTATTATGCAGTATAGTGGATGAAAAGTATGATCTTACTACTATGACCAAGATTTATCATACTAAGAGCCTCTAATGTGGTACATTATAGCTTGTGATAGAAATAGCACAACATCAGGTAAATATAAGGAACGTCTATGCATAAGATAGCAGTAGCAGGAACCGGGTATGTAGGGTTAGTGGCTGGAGTATGTCTTGCTGAGGTGGGACATCAGGTGGTATGTGTCGATATCGATCAGGAGAAGGTCTCTCGGATGCAACAGGGGATCTCCCCTATTTTTGAAGATGGGCTTGAAGAGCTGCTGAAAAAGAATCTTCGAGAGGGAAGGATCTCCTTTACCACAGATTATAAGACTGCGTATCAACATGCAGAAGCGGTATTTATCGGGGTGGGGACCCCCGAACAGCCGGATGGGTCTGCGAACCTCTCTTATATTGCGACAGTAGCACGACAGATCGCTGAGACGATCATACACGATTGCCTTGTGGTCGTGAAGTCCACGGTTCCAGTCGGTACTAATGATAAAGTAGACCAGTTCATCAAAGATTTTCTTATCAATGATGTTAAAGTCTCAGTAGCTTCGAATCCTGAATTCCTGGCTCAGGGCTCTGCTGTTCATGATATGATGCATGCTGCACGAATAATCATAGGGACAGATGACTCATGGGCAGAGGGTCTGCTTAAGGAGATTTATGAACCATTTGGGCAGCCTATCGTATCGATAAGCAGAAGATCTGCCGAAATGACTAAATATGCATCGAATGATTTTCTTGCTCTCAAGATATCCTATATGAATGATATCGCGAATCTGTGTGAACTCGTTGGTGCAGATATTGAAGATGTCTCCGAGGGAATGTCATACGATGATAGAATCGGCAGGAGGTATCTGGGTGCGGGAATAGGATACGGCGGTTCCTGTTTTCCCAAAGACACAAAAGCACTGAATCACCTGGCTCATCAGTATGGGTATACCCTAAAGACCGTGGAAGCCGGGATCCAGGTGAATCATGAACAGAAGATTCTTCTCTACAGGAAAGCGAGTAAACGACTTATCACCTTCAATGGACTGAAAATAGCCGTATTAGGGCTGACCTTCAAGCAGGGGACTGACGATCTTCGTGAAGCCCCCTCGCTAGAGAATATCCCGCTCTTACTGGATCAGGGAGCTGATATCTATGCCTATGATCCTGCCGGGGTGAAGAATTTCAGGAGTCTCTACCCAGACGGGAATATACGTAAGGGGCATATGACCTATGTCGATACCATAGAATCTGCCCTGGAAGATGCGAATGTCTGTTTCATCTTCACTGATTGGACTGAGATCAAGGAGATAAAGCCTCAAACGTTTAAGAACCTGATGAGGACACCGCTTGTCTATGATGGAAGAAACTGTTATTCGCTATCTGCGATGAAACAGGCTTCTATAGAGTATTACTCGATAGGAAGAGTCTAATGGCGATGATAACTGGTATGAAGGGAAAGACGTATCTGGTAACCGGGGCAGCCGGGTTTATCGGCTTCCATGCGGCAAGACGACTGCTCGAACTCGGGTGCCGTGTCATTGGACTGGATAATGAGAACGATTACTACGATGTATCACTCAAACAAGCAAGATTATCGATTCTGAAGGGCTATGATCGTTTCCTCTACTATAAGGGTGATATCTCAGATGAACCGTTTCTCCTTTGGGTGTTTTCTGAGCATAGACCCGATTATGTGATTCATCTGGCAGCACAGGCGGGGGTGCGATACTCACTTACCAATCCTGATGTCTATATGCAGAGTAACATCATGGGGTTCTTTGCTGTCTTAGAAGCATGCAGAGCGTTCCCGGTCACTCACCTCGTCTATGCATCATCAAGTTCTGTATATGGTGCGAATGAGAAGGTCCCCTTTGCTGAGGATGACCCGGTGGACCACCCAGTCTCGCTCTATGCTGCGACAAAGAAGTCAAACGAACTCATGGCTGATACCTATAGTCATCTTTATGGTATCCCTGCGACCGGGTTAAGATTCTTTACCGTCTATGGTCCTTTTGGAAGACCGGATATGGCCTATTTCTCATTCACCGATGCCTATTTCTCAGGGAAGGAGATCACCATATTCAATGGCGGTGATAGAGAACATGACCTCTATCGTGATTTTACCTACATCGATGATATCGTTGAAGGGATGCTTCGATTGACCCATAGGCCTGCTGTGCAGCGGCCTCTGCACCAGATCTTCAACATCGGTAACAACAGTCCGGTTAAGCTGATGAGATTCATAGAGATATTGGAACACGTCATACATGTTACGACAGGAAACCCTGTCAGCTTCAGAAAGGTCTATGAACCGATGAAGCCGGAAGATGTTCCGGCAACATATGCATCGATCGAACGGCTGAAGAAGTATGTCGGTTTTCAACCGAAGACTACACTTCCTGAGGGATTACAGAAGTTCTCAGACTGGTATTGTTCCTATTATCATAAGCACTAGGTCCCTCCAACTGCAGGAGGTACCTGATCCTATGTGCCAGCTGCACGAAAGGTGAGAATTTGATTGAAGAGGACGGAGCAGAGAGATCCTTCATTTGCTATAGCATCACTGCAGGATATGATCGTGTATACTTAACCAATCGGCGGGAGGCTGCAATATGACATTAGATGTGAGTCTTGAGAATATCAGAAAGAGGAAAGTCTTTATCTGTGATATGGATGGAGTCATATACCATGGGAACAAGCTGCTTGACGGAGTGAAGGAGTTTATCCAATGGCTGCAGCAGCATGGCAAGGAGTATCTGTTCCTGACCAACTCAAGTGAACGTTCACCCAAGGAGCTGCAGCAGAAACTTGCACGATTGGGGATTACGATCGATAAAAAACATTTCTATACCTCAGCACTAGCCACGGCGATCTTTCTGAAGAGTCAGAATCCCAATGGGAGTGCCTATGTGATTGGAGAAGCAGGGCTGATCAATGCTATGTATGAGGTTGGATATACCATGAATGACGTGAATCCCGACTATGTAGTGATGGGAGAGTCTAGAACGTATAGTTTAGAAACATTGACCCATGCGGTGAATCTGGTCACCAGGGGGGCAAGACTTATCGGGACTAATCCGGATCTGACCGGACCGATAGAGAATGGTATCATGCCTGCGACTGGTGCCCTTATATCACCTATCGCCTTGGCCACCGGGGTAGCCCCCTATTTCGTGGGAAAACCGAACCCGTTGATGATGCGTAATGCACTGAAACGGTTAGGCTGCAGGCGGGAAGATACCGTTATTATCGGGGATCGAATGGATACCGATATTCTATCGGGGGTCGAGGCTGAGATCGATACAGTTTTAGTTCTCACCGGAGTCTCTACGATTGATACAGTCAAGTTGTTTGCTTATAGGCCTTCACTTATTATTGATGGGGTAAAGGATATACCAGTACTAGATGATTAAAAACTGCTTTACTGCTGGGCTAGGTGGACAAGAGTACGAATAGATTCACTTGATGACAGGATTCCGGCAGTATCTCCTGATAAGAACTTTTCCGATCAGCATATCTGCCATTACCGATATCAATGTAAGATTTATCTTCAAAGGCTCTGAGTCCATATAGGGGTCATGCTTAGAGAAAAGTGATTGATAGGTGTCTTTCTATATGAAAAAGAAGATAAAACCGTTGCAGGCTGCTATGACGAATGATCTATTCTTATCATAGGTAACCCCGGCGCGGGCGAATGGGATATAGAGAGGTCCTTGCGGATCCAGCTGTACCGTATGTCTGTCGAGATGTGTTGGGATCCATGGTATAGTATCTTTCTTTCGTCTTATAATTCTATATATACCCTATGTCCCATAATATGTATTATCATGGGTGAGTAACAAACAGTCGAGTAGAGCGAACATCAATAATACCGGAGCATAATACCCTCCAATGAGTGCATAATGTGATAGTTCTCTATGCTTCCATGTAGATCCATGATCATCTGGATATACAAGCATCCTTGCATCCTGATTGTCTCCAGTAGATATTCATATTAATCAATATATACCCTCTTAACCATTTCCTGTATACTGTCGTGATTGTGCAATGAAGTGAGGCTTATCATATGATTTCAAAGAATTATCATACACATACCTATCGTTGTAAACATGCTCTGGGTGACTGTATGGACTATATACAAGTGGCAAAGAATGCCGGGCTTACCACCTTGGGGTTTAGTGAGCATATGCCCCTGCCGAATGATAGATGGACGCATGTGCATCTTGAAGCTGAAGGATTAGAAGAGTATGTGCATACCGTTCGTGAGTGTGATGATCGAACATCTGATTTAGAGATCCTGTTGGGCGGGGAGTGTGAATACATCAAGGAAGAGCATGCCTATTACCAAGAGGAACTGCTTGACAGACATCAGTTTGATTATCTGATCGGTGCACCGCATTGGATTCCCTGCGGATCAGACTGGGTTGGGTATACCAAGATGAAGAATGCCGAAGATCTCAGATACTTTGCATCCTACTGTGTAAGTGTTATTGAGAGTGGTCTTTTTTCATATCTCGCACATCCTGATGTCTTCATGGTCGGATACAAAGAATGGGATGCCAATGCGACAGCTTGCACCAATGATATTATCGATGCCTCCTTAGAGTTGGGAATACCATTGGAATTGAACGCCAATGGATTAAGAAAATCAGAGATTGGTTCTTTTGATGAGATAGGTAAGGCACTTTACCCTAATATCTCATTCTGGCAGCTTGCTGCAGAGAGGAAAGTACCGGCTATTATCGGTTCTGATGCACATGACCCTGACCTGCTGACTGACAGGATAGATATCTGTGAACAACTTGCAGCACAGCTTGGGATCAAGATTGTTGATACCCTATAACGGCTTGTGAGTGATCTCTCATAGAGTGTATATAAAATGACCGAAAACCTCCGTTGTTTGTTTCGGGGGATGAAAGGGCTGTGATCCAAGGTGATTCGATATCACCTGCTCCATAGGCCACTACCCCAAAATTCAGATAAAACACTTCTTTGCACAGTGGTGCTGTATTTTAACTAAAACGTCTCAGAATCGCTAAATTTCGACCATTTGTCTCGATAAGATAGTGTTTTTGGCATCTCGAAGATCCAATTTAGTATCAATTTGATTTTTTCATGGGGATCGCGTGGTGGATTATAGATGAAGGTAAAGAGGTTCAGGTAATCGGGCAGGTTTTCCCTATGAAAGCTCTTGTGTGAATTCAAGAAGGCCTTAAGCTCACGACAACTGGAGTTGATTGGATTCAAGGGATTCTCCTTGTCTGGAAGGCCTTTCAAGTCTGACGAATTATACTCAGTGCTTATCAGCTTTAATGCTTCAACTAAAGGCTTGTGAGTCTTCTCCATATCATGCTCGATCCGAGAGCCTTCCTTGATGTGATCTTTGAAGATTTCCATGGTTTTCTTCTGATTCGGCTTGCCCATGCCTTCAATCCTGCAAAACACATGACCGGTCTTGTCGCAACCAATACCCATGCAGATCTTATTCCTTGAAAGACCCCCTGAACCTTTTCCCATCTTCTTTAAGCCTGAGGTCCTTCTTAATCACTGAGTAGTAGGTCTCATCAATCTGGAGGACATCCGAAAGGATGATGTCATCCTGATACCCCTCAAGGACCAAGTAGAGCTTTGCAAGCCAATAATCTGTTGTAGTATCACTGTTTCGATTGCTTTTAGAGACAGAGCTGAAGCTCTGACTCCTGAAGATTCCAAGAAGAAAATCAACCCACTCCGTCACTGGAATCTTGTGATTCTCGAAAAGCGTGTTGGTGGTGACAGTAAAAGTCCTCTTGCAGGATTTGCAATAATAACGCTGGCAACCATTCGAAGTAATCCCGCTTCTTTTGAACTCAGAGCTGCCATACCTTCGACATTTGTCTACAGTGATGGAATTCAAGAACTCTGACTCATTTGATTCCTTGAGAGTCGGATGCTTGATCTGATAGAGATTGCTTATGCAATCATCGATGAATTTCTCATCGCTTTCTGGATTCGTCTTGTTAGTCCACGGAGTCTCTTTCCGGGATTTTGTTCGGTATTTACTGTTAGGCATGTGGAAGTCCTTGCATCTCCCAGACGGCAATACAAGGACTTCCACATCAGATGTATTGCCGCTAGAAAACGCTATTCCACTTTATCTTAGGAGGACTGATTTAGCAACACTGTGCAAAGAAGTGTTTTATTTAGATTGTTTTACCTTGGACAACTCTTGAATATTTCATTAGCAGATATGAAAAGATGAACATGGTCAGATAGTATTTCTTGTTCAACAAGCAAGTATAAAACCATAATCATAACAAGTAACTTTTACTATCTTCACTAGGAGTCTGTCGGACTTTACATGCACAACAGGGCAGGACAAACGCATGAACAGTAGATAAGTGTATGCACGGATTACAATAGCCACC
>CAYYPJ010000147.1:0-6872 GCA_964473495.1 uncultured Spirochaetales bacterium | reverse complement strand
ATTACTTGTATATATAGTATTTGTATATTTTCTGGTTACAATTTAACGGGAAAGCGGGGTACATAATACCACCCTAATTGTCCTGAACTTAGTCGATGAAATCAAAATTCTTAAGATGCTCATCATTCTCTATTAGACAAGCACCGTATGAACAATCTTCTAGAGATACCATACCTATGATTACCTGAACATCCTGAAGGCAATTTTTGGGAAAATTGTCTCTGATATACTGTTCTAAATTGTCTTTCAATACGGAATCGCTACTAGTAAAGAAACCGGATAATACTATGGTGCCTATTCCCAAAGTCTTTATCAGATTAGCTATGGAAATACCAAGCAGGGAAAGCATGTAGTCCATCGCCTGTAGAGCAAAGGGATCTTGCATACGACACCTGTGTAATATGGTGTAAAAAACACCGATTTCAGCCATCTCTTCAAATGAATCAATGGTTATGTTCTGATCCTGTATAAGAGACTGATAGTACCCATACAGTCCTCTACCGTTACAATACGTTTCAATACAGCCGGAGCATCCGCAGGAACAGGGAGCTCCATCAGGAATTATCGTCGTATGACCGAAACAGCCATTTAATTCTGTGATATCTGCGTGATCAGAAGATTTACGATAGACGCTCAGCTCCAATCCATGTTCAAAAACGATGTGAATGAATGATTCAAGTTTTGAGTAGACATAATTGGTCCGCTCCATAAAGTTCAAGACAACTTTTTCTGAGACATGATTTGTTCTTATACCAGTCGTCCGTTCAATCTCAGTTGTAATGTGATGCATATCAACCGAAGAGGAGAGCCCCCTATAGGCCGAGATATGCAAGCACGCAGGTGATTGGTCCGCAGAACAGATCTTTAGTGCAATGAATTTATCCTTATCGATTCGCGTTGCGGTAATAGCAGAGTCTATCATAAGGGATACTTTCTGTACTAAATCATCATCGGATACCGCATGAAAATCACCGGTATTCTGCATCTCATATACTATTCCACCTTTTATCGTGCTTATCGTCAGTGAAATCCATTTCACATATATATGTATCCCAATAGTGTAATAGTAGTTTGCACAGATCGAGTAGTATGAAGCCTGACGCCCCCCTGTGGTAGGTGCATAACCCTGCTTTTCCAGGACCCCCTGAAGAGTCAGTTCCTTCACGATACCGAATACCGTGGGATAACTGAGAGAGGAGGCACTGACAAGCATATCGATTGAAGCCTGTTTTCTGATGTGTATCAACGAAAGTATCTTTCGTTTATTCTTTGTACGTACTACTTTATTGTTCTTTGCTCGTGCAGACTTGTCAGCCATTGTATGGATACTCCTGAATGATTGATACTATCACTGATCTAAGAAAATGCATGGGTCTTGATAAATTCGATGATATTATCAAGGTTCTCCTGAGTATCAATGCTAGGTGGATAATAGGGAAATTTCGTTTTCACAACTTTGATCGGGTATCCGCTCTCCATTGCCTTCAACTGTTCAAGTGATTCAGTAAGAGAAAGTGGTGTCTGTGGAAGCGTGATGTATTTCAATAGGAAGTCCTTTCGGAAAGCAAAGATCCCAATATGCTCATAGGTTGTGACATCATCAGCAGCAAACGGATACGGCAATACTGAACGAGAGAACATCATTGCATTCCCATAAATATCAGAAACAACCTTAACAACATGATGATTGTTCAGACGCTCTTTGTTGTGAATAGCCGTGCAGCATGTAGTCATGACCTGATTCTTATCGGTAACGAGGGCACTGATGACTTCATCAATAATTTCAGGCATGATCAGCGGTTCATCTCCCTGTATATTCACTACGATATCACAATCAAGCTGCTGTGCCACTTCGGCGATACGGTCTGTACCGGTGAGATGGTCTGCTGAAGTCATCACCGCCTTTCCCCCGAATCTTTCAACCTCTGTGATAATACGAAAATCATCTGTGGCTACGATCACTTCGTCAACGAGTTTTGACTTACAGACCCTCTCATAAACTCTCTGTATCATGGTCTTTCCACAGATATCCTTTAATGGTTTACCAGGCAATCGCGTGGAAGCATATCTAGCAGGAATGATTCCTGCGATTTTCAATCTATAGCCCATCTATATTCCTTTTTTTCGTAATGTAATTCGGTTTGATGAAGCTCCCAATACACTGTTATGTATAGTAATTCAAAGTTCGCATATCGAAATCTCTAAAAAAAAAGCTAATAAATCTCTGATAAAAAGCTGGTAATTGCTTACAATGAATAGACATATACCGAACTATTCTGTATAATTAAGTTGAGACAAAACATGAAGCTTATGCCTAATATGTTAATGAATTTTACCACCAATACCAAGAATATATCAAGCCACGACAAGAGCTTGCCCCATCAATTTAAGATTGGAACCCTTCTCCATTCCTGCGGAGCTCATAAACAGAAGGGGATTGAGGTCATGAAGGTTTTCTACTACTTCTCCTCGCTGCTCCTATGCAACATTACCATGAACAGAGACCAGAGGACCTGTAATCACAAGAACCTAGTTCACAAATATACTTGCCATCGATTCCTCCAACCAGTCTCGACCTGACTGGAACCAGTTTCTGTCGCTTTTGGCCAAAACTATCATCCTTAAGAATTTCATATCGCTAGGCAGGAAGGATTGTAAAGGCAAGAAAAACCCTTTTTCCTTTTTGCGACTGGAAAAGATCCCCGTTGCATATCCATAGAACAACAATGCTGTAAGCACTTTAGGATGATACGCTCGTGATCCTCTTCCCGTATAAGCGCTTTCTATCTCCTCCATATCCAGGTGATCTACAATATCGACGATAAACCGTGCTAAATGGTCTTCGGCTACCCACTCCTGTATTGATGGGGGTAATAGATATGTTGTGTCTTGGTCAGCTGTCAAGAACTTATCGTTCATAATATCTCTATACCGTTAATAGTTTTATTCACTCTTAGTATATCATATTCACTATGAAAACAAAATCCGGTTGGATTTACTCATGAAGAGGAATACGAACACTTGCTGCCATTGATGCAAGGTGTGCCGCCTGATCAGGATTACCGGGAGATACCCATCCCCATGATATTACCATATCGTCGGTTCAATCGGTGCCACCTAAACGGACTCCTGCGCACTTCCCCAACAGGCCGCCGTATACTCTTCTCAGATACTCTCTGTCATCCATCGTTGTTCCCGATGCTGCCAAAATAAGTTCATCAGTCATATAATGCTCCCTCTTCCATTGAAACATGCTTTATCCTTGTCCTGTTATATGTGTAGACAATATGCAAAGATCCATCACTTTTCTGCATGATTGATGGATAGCTGTACTCTCCAGCCTGATTTTCAATATCCCGGACTGTTTCCCAACTCGCGCCATTATCCTTGGAAACTGATAATCGCAATGGAGTTCGAGGGCCCCATTTCGGATAGATCAATACGATGTCAGGATTTTTTTCTCTTGCTCCCTTCTTGTCACGACTGAATTCACTGACAGTAAGTTCAAAACCGGGTGTTCCCTTCAAAGACTGATCGACAATCAGGGTTCCACTCTCACTTAGTGCCGTCGGATTATGTACAAGGAACAGTCTGCTATCTCTTGCTCTTGTTATATCAATTCCGCTGTTATTATTCAGTAACTCCGTTGCCTCAACAGAACTCCAGGTTCGTCCAGAATCTTCAGAATAGCTCTTATAGATATGTCCTTCCCAGGATCTCATGAATACCATCAGCCGTCCATCGTCAAATTCGATGAGAGCTGGCTGATCCACCCGAATATTCTCATCTTTTCCGAGCTCCCCAACGATCTCCCAGCTCTTTCCGCCATCCTCTGATCTGATAAAATTACAGATGTACTTATCTTCATCTTCAGTAGGAACGATCCAGATATTCTTATCTGATCTCAGCTGATAGGGCCTGTTCTTACCTAGAATACCGAACTCATCAATAAACATGGCCAAGTCTGTCCATGTATGACCATGATCAAATGATTTTTTGAGGAACAGACGGGATCCTCCATGGCACCAGACTCCGTAATTCACAGGGGCAATCAACCATAATGCACCATCAGGACCATAGAACAGTCGAGGATTCCCAGCTGCATGGTGATCGACATTAACCACGATCTCAGGGGTACTCCATGCCGATTCTCCCTTTTTCAAACGACTGCTCAAGATAACCGTATCAACCGCACTTTCCACAGTACCTGCAAACCATACGGTCATCATATCTCCGTTTTCCAGTTCATGTATCATTGCTGCATGACTGCTCGGATATCTTGAATCTGAACTATTTATAAACAATTCAATCATAATTGCTCCTATTTTAAAACTTTTCTAAGATGGAAAAGAAATGTTTGAAGAACATCTCCTTATTCACATCAACCGCAACAGCATTATGCCCAGAGGTCACACCGGGTTTCCAATAGGTAATGGCCTTTTCATCAATTTGGATCAATCCCTTCTGAAAGCTGCATATATGTTCATTATCGATTACAGCAGCAGCCAGTGGATCATGAAAGGTCATGAACTCATGCTTTTCAAACCAGATTTTACACAGATCATAGATGATCCTGAACTGTTCAGTATCGAAATGTCGTGCGACCTCTTTCGATCCCATTCTCATCTGCCTGGTAATATTCGATCCGATACAACGATGTATCTGAACCGGTGTCTCATACACAATCCTTGCCGCTTCAGGATCAAGCATGACATTCCATTCCAATACATCACTGAAATGTTCCCCGATACCGAAACGCCCACTCATACTGTATAGAGCTTTGATCTGCTCATTTATTCCGGGATACTGAACGAACAGTCGTGCGATATTGGTCATCGGACCGATACATAGAATGATCACTTCCCTAGGATTACTGACAATCAGGTCTTTCAGAAACTCCAGTTCTCTCCTCTCTTTGAAGGTCTTCTGGTGATCCCATTTTGCAATCCCTATAAGCTGAGGGACCTCTTTCTGTATCTGTTTAACAGCTATCGGATCGGCAGCTCCCGGGTAGATCGGTATATCAATCCCGGTATGCCGGGTAAGTGCACTTGCAATTTGTGCACGCCCTATCGGATTTCCGGAGACGGTAGTGATACCGAGGATTTCATACTCCGTATGACTCAATAAATAGGATATGGCCATGACATCATCAATGTCACTTCCGATATCTGTATCAATAATTATCTTGTTCATTGACCTCTCTTATACACCACTGTTGATTTTCTGTATGATTTCAGGTAGCACTGCATAATCACCAATTGCATAATCAGCCTCAGTGTATACAGTATCTTCATCATTGTTGCATCCATAGTATCGAATGGTATGTATGCCAGCTGATTTTGCACCTGCTACATCGGTTCTTCTGGAATCCCCGATATGGACCACCTCATCCGGCTGCAGATTGAAATGCTCAAGTACGTTGTTAAACACTCTCGGATGAGGTTTTGATCTTCCAAACTCATTTGAAAACACATAATAATCAAAGTAGTTCAGGTTCTCCTTCTCTAACAACTTACGCAGGAAAACACCGGATTCAATTCCAGTATCGGAGATGATTGATAATTTCACCTGCTGTTTCAAATAGTGTAATGCATCTCTTACCCCCGGGATCTCTTTTGTGTTCCCTGAGAACAGGAGCATTTGCAGCTTGATGCAGAATTCATTGAAGATGTCTTCAGATAACTGCACGCCGATCTGATCCAGTACGATGGTAAGCCATGCTTCACAGTCAAGCGTCCTATTATTCTCTTTCCATTGAACATCCCATTGTTTACCAGCATGCAGAACGGCAAGATCAACCTTCCTGCGTTTTTCTTCATCGACCCCGGTCTCTTCACACAGGTCAGATACTAACTGCTGACGTTTTTTCAACAGAGATGGTTCATTATGAAATATCGTTGACCAGAAATCAAAAGTAACCAGTTTTATACTCAATGTATCAGCCCTTCACTCCTAAAGATGCAATACCTCCGATAAGCTTCTTCTGTACAAAGAAATAAATAGAGAGTACCGGAAATACAGATACCAATGTCGCTGCCATGAACAGATTCCACTGCACATCGAATCGCCCCTTGAACATGTTCAATCCAACTTGAATAGTGAACTTCTCAAAGGTGGACAGATAGATGATAGGGTTAAGAAATTCATTCCATGTCCAGAGAAATGTATAAATAACAATAAGGGTCAGTACCGGTGTACATAACGGGAGAAGTATCCTGTAGAGTATTCCGAAACTACCTAGACCGTCGATCTTTGCCGCATCATCAAGATCCTTCGGCATTGTCCTCATATATTGCACAAAAAGGAATATAAAAAATGCTTCACCGAAAAATGAGTGCGCAAACAAGGGTACATAGGTATCTAGTAAGCCCAGTCGACTGAACATCGTATACAGCGGTATGAGTTTGATCTGGGAAGGCACCATCATCATAGCAAGAACAAGCATGAAAAAGAAATTTCTTCCTGGAAAACGTAAACGTGCGAACCCATAGGCAATCAAAGGAACAGAAATCAGTTCCCCGATGATATTAATAATGACGAGATATGTAGAATTTCCCATAAACCGCAGAAGAGGATACGACTCAAATGCGATCCGGTAATTTTCCCATTTCGGTACAGCCGGGATCAATACCGGCGGCCATGCAAAGATATCAGCTCTGGACTTCAAAGATGTTGATAACATCCAGAGGAGGGGAACCATATAGATTATGGATATAAATGTCAGTACAACATATTTGAAACAGAGATTCGCTGTTCTTTGTGCTCGATATTTTTTACCGAGATCATAGGAGAGTGATTGGGATCCCACCTCTTTATTTACTCTTTTATTCATTTCACATTACTCCTATGATTCGTAATACACCCAATGT
>CAYYPJ010000146.1:0-6894 GCA_964473495.1 uncultured Spirochaetales bacterium | reverse complement strand
GTATACCTGAAGTAGCACCGTACAGAGAGAAATCAAGCACTACATCATCTGAGAACGTACCGTTCTTCCATATATCAGGCACTTGGATATCAGCTAAACGGAGTCCAAGTATAGCAAGTTCCGTGGCCGCAGTAGGTATGTTTATACTATTCAATGCGCCGGAGATGCTGCTTGCGGCATGAAAATCATGCATAGGTCTTCTATATCTCTCGGGTATACCCTCAGGCCCATTCATCACCCCGAGGATGGAGCCTACATTACCGGCATTACAGTCGGTATCCCAGCCGCACATAGTTGCGATCTCAATGGTTCGGGCAAGATCCCCTTTCCCATAATACAATGCAAGTGCACAGACCCCTGCGTTCGGGATCATATGACATACCCCGGGATAACGGTCATAGCCGAAAGAATCTTCTAACAGTTCTCTCGCTTCCCGCCACTGTCTTTGATCTGTATGTTCATGATAGAAATCACGGACAGTTGTTACAACCCTGTAGTATTCTGAATCTGAAGGGATATATGCAAGTGCCTGCTCAATGATCGCTGACACGTCGTGCATCTCAAAGGCCAGTGAGATACATACGGCAATGAATATTCCCCCGTAGATCCCATTTCTGTCGTGACTCACACTTGCCGCCATCCGAGCGAACTCTGCTGCCTGTGCAGGGTTGCCGGGTGATACCCACCCCCAGGAATCTATGAATATCTGCCCGCCGATCTGTTCCGCCAGTGCATATCCATTAACTTCAGCGCTTCCGGAATCTGGAGCAGTGATGCCTGATTTCATATTCAAATAGGCAGTATGTTCAGTGCTGCGTCCATACCCTCCCCACCAGAAAAAACCAATGTTCTCTCTCGTGTACTCAAGCCATGCTCGTCCAACTGCAGCTGCACTCATTGGTCCGTCATGGTCTATCAAGGCTCTGATAAAGAACATCGGTCCGTTCACATCATCATCTGCTGCAAAATTCTTATATGACTTCACGTACCCGCGTATATCACCATAAGTTCTCTTTATTCTCTCGTAGCTCCAGATAGTCGGTTCAACCGGGGCTCCAAGCCGCACTCCGGCACACTTGCCAAGTACGCCGCCGTAGAGTTTACTACGGTATAGTTCTTCAGTAATCTTCATAGTGCAGAATCCTATTACTTCTTTGTATAATGAGTTCAGCGGCTCTATACAGAGCCACTGAACATCTGAATCATAACTTTATACTCTTATGCAAAGTACAGTCTTTCTATTTTAGTTGTGTATTTGCATATTCGGTAAGCTTATCGCCACCTAAAGCATACCATGCTTTTACATATTCATCGAACTTATCAATGGAATATCCACCACTGATAATCTTATAGCTATACTCTTTCTGCAGATTGCCTAATGCATCCCACGTAGGAGAAAGTTCTTCAGGGATCGGGAAGTCCGGATCACCGACTGCATACTGCAGTATATAGTCCCAGCCTTTCTGCCCTGTTTTCCCTAACAGTGGTGTCGGAGCCTTCCAGCTCATGACCTCATGGAACCGCGGCCACCATTCTCCCTTTTTGTCGGTAAACACAACTTTTGAACCATCCATGGTGTAGTGGACCCCCTCTATGCCATAGCGGTCCAAGAATTGCCCTTCATCAGTTGCCATGAACTCCAAGAGAGAAAAGACGAGGTCTTTATGCTTTGATAGTGCACTGACAGCCCATCCTCGGGTCTCTTTTGCTGATGATACGGAGTACCCCTGAGCAACACCCTTTGCAGGCGGTAGTGCCACAAGTCCAACGCCCTGGTTCTCCATCAGCTTGTTGTTGTAGATATCGAGAACGATACCTGCAGTACCGAAGACCATCGCAACATCACCCGAATAGAGTTTATCCTCCATGGTATCCCACTTCGTCGTGATGTACGCGTTGTCAAGGATACCCTCTTTGTACAGTTTCTGATAGAAAGCAAGTTTCTTTTTTGTTGCCTGTGATACACCCTTATAGACATAAGAACCATTCTCTTTCACCCAGGTTGCAGTATTCCCGAATGCCTGATCAAAAGTATAGTCCATTCGAACAGTGCTCCCGGTATCTGTCAGGACAGCAGAGTCAGGATGATTCTTTTTGATCTTGGTAAAAAGATTATAGTAATCATCGATGGTCACCGGTATCTTTCCGCCGGCCTCGTTGAACCAGTCTTCACGCACAACTGCAGTCCTTGCTCGAGGAGGAGCGATCCAAAGCAGATAGGGATAGTTAGCAAGACGCTGTTTGTTAAAATCCATCAGGACTTTCTGCATAATATCAGATGATGCGATGTAGGGAGTAAGGTCTTCAAGAAGCCCCTGTTTCGCTATCGCCTCATCTCCTCCCTGAAAATAGATCAGGTCAGGGATATCCCCGCCTAACAGCATCAGATTCAACTTCTCTGCATATGCGCCTTCAGGAATCTGAACAAGTTCAATTGAGATCTTTTCCCCTGTATATGCTTCAAAGCCCTTTTCAATGTTCTTTATGTGCTGAATATTCCAGGGATCTGTCGGTGAAAAGTCTTTAGCGACAATGCGGATCACAGGTGTTGCATCAGAAGCTTCTGGTTGTTCTTGAGAACCTCCTGCAAAGACCGCAGCCATAGCCATCAGCAGAATTGCTCCTAGTGCTATGCTTTTTTTCATAATAAACCCTCCTTATATTTGCCGAATCTGTTATATCAGATTCAGTCATTGGAACCTATTCTTTTACTGCCCCCTGAAGTTTTCCCTTCACATAGTACTTCAGTACGAAGGGATAGAAGATCAGAATGGGCACGATTGCCAGTATGATCAGTGCAGCCTTGATAGCTTTGATATCAATTGAAGAGGAAGTAGTCATCTTCAGAAAATTCATTGAACCGATGAAAGAGGCCTTCTCCATTGATACGATCAGTTCCCTCAGGACTACCTGTAGTGGATATTTTCCCTCATCGGTAAGATAGATCATCGCTCTGAAATACTCGTTCCAATGGAATACTCCATAGAAGAGACTGATGGTGGCGATTCCTGCTATACTGACAGGGATGACGATCTTAAAAAGAATCTTCATCTCGCTGCATCCGTCAAGCCGTGCAGACTCTATCAAAGATTTTGGGACCTTGTCGAAGAACCGCATCAGTATGATCAGATAATAGGGATTGACGGCCTTATACATGATCACCGATGTATAGGTATCGAGCAGATGCATATTCTTCATAAGAAAGTAGTCAGGAATGAGTCCTCCTTCAAAGATCATTGAAATGATGATCATAGTCATGAAGAAGTTTCGTCCGGCCAAGTCCCGCTTGGAAAGGACATAGGCTCCCATACTGGTAAGCATCACATTCACGACTGTTCCTACAGCAGTGATGAAGAGGCTGTTCATCAACCCTCTATAGACTTTTGGGATCGCGATCACGCTTCTATAGGTCTGAAGCGTGAATCCATGGGGAATGATGGTTGCTCCATCCGCCTGTGCAATATACTCCTTACCGGTTAGAGATATAACCAGCTGATTGTAGATGGGATAGAATGTGATCATTGCAAGGATCAGTAACGACGTCAGGATGGTGATCTGACTGATAGAAAAACGTTTACCATGGACTACCATACACCCTCCCCTGTCACTTTACGACTCATTCGGTCAGTAGAGAGAATGAGAAAGAGACCAATAAAGCCCTTAAAGAGTCCTGCAGCAGTCCCTAACGAGAAGTTCCCTTTACCTAACCCGATTCGATAGACATAGGTATCTATGATATCGACATAGTTGATCACGGCATCGTTCATCATATTGAAGACCTGATCAAACCCTGCATTCATGAAGAACCCAAGATTGAGGATAAAGACCGTGATGATCGTGGGTAGGATCGAAGGCAGAGTGATCTTCATCGCCTGCTGAAATCTCCCTGCACCATCTACTGTTGCCGCATCATAGATCTGCAGCGGTATGTTATTAATCGCCGCAATATAGAGGATAGAATCCCACCCTATGCTTCTCCATATCTCTGAGCCGACAAAGACCCATCGTATGTATGTAGTTGATGTCATAAATGGTATAGGATCAATTCCAACGAGATGAATCAATTTATTCACGGCTCCGTCAGGAGAAGCAAGCAGAGAGATGAATATCCCTGCTATAACGACCCATGAAAGAAAGTGCGGGAGATAGATGACACTCTGGATCCCTTTCTGAAACCCTCTGCTCTTCACTTCGTTCAATAGAAGTGCGAGGATAATGGGAAGCGGAAAGAAAAAGAAGATTTTCATCGCACTGATCGTAATGGTATTCATAAAGACACGAAAGAAAACCGGAGAAGAGAAGAGGATCTTAAAGTGTTTCAAACCGACCCACGTATTATCGCCTATGTACTTCACATCCTGGAAGGCTATTCTGGCTCCCCATATTGGGATGAAGTGCCATATAATGAAGAAGATCAGTACTGGAGAAAAGAGAAGATAGAGATTTCTGTCTTTATAAATTCGCTTTCGTAACGATCGTTTCCCCATTATATCTAACTACTCCTATCTTGAACCCTTTCGAATAGCAAGTAATGCTAGTTTCTCACCTAGATCAACCATATCTTCTTGTGCTGCAAAAGAGAGGCAGACTCCCGCCGGGTGCCGCACCTGTTCTATCCATGAAGGGGGGATCACTTCCAAGCCGTTACTTGCAGCACATAATGCCAAGGTGAGGGCACAGATGGTATCAGCATCCCTGCCGAAGTTAGCGGAGAGGAGAAATCCTTTTGAGAAATCACCATTGGAAAGCTTGAAGAGTGCATAGATCTGAGGGATCGCTTCAGGTGAGGATGAATGTTTAGGTGTCCAGAGTCTCGTATGAAGAGCTTCATACATCTCAGTTTCACTTATTCCGCTTGCAAGGATATTCATGGTGAGTGCCATTCGCCGACCAAGCCAGCTGTCTTCAGGTATATGCCGCATGCCTGCAGCTATCACAGCATCGACATCTGCACCAGTCAAAGCGACTGCAATACTTGCAGCAATCGCCTGTGCTCCCCAAATACCATCATTGTCATGGCTGACTGAAGCATCTATAGCGGCCAATCTAGCAGCTTCATCCCCATCTCCATATGCGACTATACCGCAGGGAATTGCCCGCATTGCTGCCCCATCATCCACATTGAAGGCATTGTCCTGTCCGCTAAGCGGGGGATCTATCCCCTGAGAGAGATTCCATAGTGCACCATAAAGGGGTATTCCTCCACGTTCTTTTGCACCGCCATCTGAGAGTACCAGGTCTCTCCATGTCCGTGCTACGCTCTGTAAGGAAATATTCCCATTAGTATCTAACAGTGCCCGTGCAGAAAGTACGGTAAATTCTGTGTCATCAGTGCTCCTCCCCTCAGGAAGCAGCTGTGTCAAGATGCCGTATCGTTGTCTTACCCCATCATCACGTCCAAGATCCCCGGCAGCATCTCCAATACCCAATGCCGCCATAGCTGCTATCGATCTACTGATAAAGGTTTTATTGTCTCTGTCATTCCCATTCCGCATCGTAGCTCCTTCATCCGGTAACGCTACCGGTAACGTTTTCATTCAATCATATAAGGATGTTACCAGGTAGTTTCCACGGTACCCTCATCGTATTATTACCCTATCTATTTTATGCAGTTAACACACGTGCTGATCCGCGTATGATCAATTCCGTTTTACTCTCTACCTCTTTTTTTATAGGCTCTTCAGCACCTATCTGTTCCAGTAATAGGTCCACTCCCTTTTCTCCAAGCTCATACTTGAAAGTATCAACTGTCGACAGTTTCGGGTGTATCAACTCTGCTATCTGGTTATTGTCATGCCCGATCAGCGAGATATCCTCCGGAATGGAAAGACCAGCACTATAGATAGCATCATAGGCACCAGCTGCCATGACATCATGGCAGGCAAAGACTGCAGTGGGCCGTTTGTCTGCAGGAAGTCCCAATAGCTGGGTCATACAAACCTTCCCAGCCTGAGCACTATTCACACCGCGACGCACAAGATCTGGATCATAGGGGATCTTTGCAGCTGATAATGCCTTGCGATACCCCTGAAGTCGTTCAGATCCTGATTGTACGTTCTCACCTGTCGATATATGTGCTATTCGACGATGTCCGAGAGAAATGAGATAGTTTGTTGCCTTGTAGCCGGAAGAAACGTTATCGAGAACTATCGTAGAGATTACAGACTTGCTGCTCTTCCGATAGATCTGAACAATAGGGAATTTTTCCAGTTTCAGTCGTTCCAACTCCTCTGTGTTTGCCTCATTGAAGGAGAGAATGATCCCATCGACCTGCTTGCTTCGCAGTATGCGAATAGCCTCTTTCTCGACACGCTGGTCATGGTTCGTATCGAAAAACATGACTGAATACCCATACTCTCTTGCTTTGTTGACGATCCCTCGTGCAAGTTCAGGGAAACTAGGGTTTGTGATATCGGGGACAATGAACCCTATGACATTTGATCGCTGCAGGACAAGTCCCCGTGCAACTATGTTTGGGCTGTACTTAAGTTGCCGTATGGCCTCATTGACTTTCTCGCGTGTCTCACTCTTTACATCAGGTCTGTCATTGAGCACACGAGATACGGTTGTTACGGAAACTCTTGCATGTTGTGCTATATCTCGAATCGTGACAGCCATAACTTTTTCCGCCTTCACAGGTATCAGCTTAAGCTGATTCATAAATTGGTAACGTTACCGGTAACGTTTTCATTATACACATGGACTACTCCATAATGCAAGTCTTTTCGGAAATAAATCACAATCGAGTAGGAGGATGAGCCTTATTGGCTCATCCGTCCTCTCACAGAACTCGCACGTACCGGTCTGGTATGCGGCTCCTCGACTGAACGACATTACCAATTCCCGCATATATCAGCTTCTATCAGCAACCTTGCCTGTTCCTCAAATTCATAC
>CAYYPJ010000145.1:3093-6986 GCA_964473495.1 uncultured Spirochaetales bacterium | reverse complement strand
ACGCCGAACTGGCGCACTCATATGTTACTATGTCACATTTGACAGCAGGTAGCCTCCATCCACAGGTTCACACCTGTGGTATTAATGGCTTAATAAATATTCCAATCATCTTCAAATTGCTCACATCACTGATCGTCATTATCGTACTGAATCGCTTTTTAAAGAATCTTCCCCTCTTACTTTTAGATGAAACTATGTTCTTTGCTCTATGGCTAAAGTCTCATGCTCAATCAGATCACTGCTGCCGGTTTATCAATGAACTTTTTACCACTTTCCGCGGTACCTTCCCCTCACCCCCCAAGCCGTCATCCCCGTAGTGTTTGGTCTACTTCCCAAGCCCCGAAAAACCAGAGATATACAAGATAGGGGGAAGACAAATAAACAGTGTCTCCCGGTAAATGACTCCAGTTATCGGTATCAATAGAACATATGACTATCATTATCAGGATTCTCCTGGTATAAAGAAATAATAGTCCCTTAAAAAAGAGTGAACTTTCAGTCACTCTTTCATCATACAGCTATGCTATGTTACTTTTTAAAGTTTAAGACACTTGGATCATAATCTCGCGGCGCTTCGAATCCAAGGAATTCCATACAGGTTGCAGCCAGAGAGCTGATACCCAATCCTTCACGAAGATTTAGACTGTATTCACCGGCATATAAAGGGTCATAAACAATACAGGGTACAGGGTTCAGAGAATGGGAAGTCTTCGCTGCAGGTTTTCCATTCTCTTTGATCTTCACTGCACCACTCTTTTTATCGTGTTCATACATATCATCAGAATTCCCGTGATCAGCTGTGATAACCATAACTCCGCCGGCAGCTTCAACTGCTTTCCTTATCCTGCCGATCTGCAGATCCATAGCCTCGATTGAACAGATGACTGCTTCAAAGATTCCGGTATGTCCTACCATATCACCGTTTGGAAAGTTGAGTTTGATCAACTTATAGTTTCCGCCTTCTATCTCTTTGATCACCCGATCGGCGATCTCAGCACATTTCATCCATGGTCGCTGCTCAAAAGGGAGAATATCAGAAGGGATCTCAACATACTCTTCAAGCTGTTTATCAAACTTCTCAGTCCTGTTTCCATTAAAGAAATACGTAATATGTCCGAACTTCTGTGTCTCACTGATGGAAAGCTGCTTTACGTTAGAAGCACATAAATATTCAGCAAGGGTCCGGTCAATGGATGGAGGAGAAACAAGATAATGCTTTGGTATGTGCAGGTCCCCGTCGTATTCCATCATACCGGCATATACGACTTTAGGCACATGCTTCCGGTCGAACTCACTCAGTTCTTCAGCTTCGAAAGCTTTTGTGATCTCAAGTGCTCTATCCCCGCGGAAATTAAAGAGGATCACACTGTCCCCATCCTGCATAGTCCCGACTGGTTTCCCGTCTTCAGCAATGATAAAAGGAGGTAAGTCCTGATCGATTGCTCCGGTTTCCTGACGCAAGGTCACAATCGCCTCATGTGCTGATGCAAATCTTCTTCCTTCCCCTAAGACATGGGTCTTCCAGCCTCGTTCAACCATAGCCCAATCGGCATTATATCTATCCATCGTGATTACCATACGCCCGCCGCCAGATGCGATCTTTGCAGTAAAGCCATCATCATTGAGTCCAGTCAAGAACTTTTCAAAAGGGTCAAAGAACTCAAGAGCTGATGTCTCACCCACATCACGCCCGTCAAGTAATCCGTGTATATACACTCTTTTTATACCTGCTTCTTTTGCCCGAGCAACCATTGACCTCAAATGTGAGATGTTCGAGTGTACATTACCATCTGACATCAATCCGATAAAGTGAAGCGCACCTTTATGCTCTTTGGCATACTCAATAAGATACTTCCAGGTCTTTCCCTCGTAGACAGTACCTGACTCGACCGAGGTCTTTACCAGTTTTGCTCCCTGTGCAAACACTCGTCCGCAGCCGATCGCGTTATGTCCTACTTCACTGTTTCCCATATCATCATCACTCGGCAGACCGACTGCTTTCCCATGGGCTTTCAGTTTTGTCCAAGGACAGCTGGCATAGAGATCATCAAGAATCTCTGTGTGTGCTGCAGCTACAGCATCTCCTTCGATATATTTACCAAATCCGACACCATCCATGATGACGAGCACAACAGGGCCCTTCCTTCCCGGGAAAGAATTCTTCTTCTTTAATGCTTCGACCATTAGTCACTCCTTCTTCAGTAGATCTTCAGTAACCCCGAAGTTCTCAAACTTTTCTATATTACCTATCGGTTCAATATGAATATTCACATCATAGATATGATCAATCTTACTTCGTATCTCTTCTTCAGCAGCAATAGCAATCTTATGTCCTTCGATAACTGATAGATTTCCATCAACCTCAATATCCATATCAACAATATAGACATTATTCAACTTTCTTATCCTTGTTTTATGAGGATTGCTCAAACCTTTGACCTTTTTAACAACCGTAAATACCTTTCTATAGATCTCAGGCGAATCAAGACCATCCATGAGTTCTACTGATGTCTCAGTAAAGATCTTGTAGGCAGATCGTAAGATCCAGGCACTCACCAGTAACGTGGTTATTGTATCTAATATTGGCATTTTCAGAACGATCGTGAAGGATACTCCCACCAATACGTTAAGAGATAATAGGATATCATTTCGCATATTCTCCGCATCGGCGATCAACATCGAACTATCAGCTTTTTTTCCTGCCTTGTACTTATTTCTTGACAGAAAGATTTTCCCTGCGATAGAGATCCCTATCGCTATGAAAGCCGCCGAGGAAGGTACATCTCTGGGTGCTTGAGTTATGAGTTGTCGTATTGCTGTAAGTCCCAATTGCGCACCTGCGAAGAAGATAATGAATGAAAGTGTTTTTGTTGCTATCGTCTCTGCTCTTCTGTGACCGTACGGGTATTCTATATCCGGTGGTTTACTCGCAATTGAGCCGGTAAAGAGGATTATTCCCGAAGTAAGTACATCTGTCAAGGAGTCAATCCCATCACCGACCAAGGCAAACGAACCACTGACAAACCCAATCGAAATCTTCAATACTGCAAGAAAGAGATTCCCAAAGATACCGATCATCGAGGTCTTCCTGATAATTCGATCTCTCGCAGCTGAATCTATGGCAGGGGTTGTGTTTTTTGTTTCAGCCATCTAGAGGCCTCCAAAGAGAGTCGATCTTTCAATTCATCATAGGCCATTGCATGATACGCATCTACCTGCATTTTCTCTTGTTCCGTCAATAAGGAAGTATCGATCAACCGCCTCTCATAGGGGCATAATGTCAGATTCTCAAATCCATAGAACTGTCCGAACTCGCCTGTATCACGACGTTCTACAACTACGAGATTCTCAATTCTTACCCCATGCCGTTTCGATCTATAGAGTCCCGGTTCGTTTGAGATGACCATCCCCGGGATCAATGGCACTGTGATTGGTTTTGGACTGATACTCTGCGGGCCTTCATGAACATTAAGCATATGGCCAACACCATGTCCGGTACCATGTCCATAATTCAATCCTTTATTCCATAGAGCCATTCGAGCGATAGAATCAATCTGATACCCGCAGGTTCCTTCAGGGAAAAGCTGCCTCTTAACTGCAAGATGTCCCTTTAACACCAAGGTATAATCTTCTATCTGCTCTTCTGTCGGTTCACCAAATAGCAGAGTTCGTGTAATATCGGTGGTGCCTCCCTGATACTGTCCTCCGGTATCAAGGACCATTAATCCGTCCCCTGTTATGGGATAGGCACTCTCTGGAGCAGCTGAATAGTGACATGATGCCCCATGGTCTTTGAATCCAACGATAGGAGAGAAACTTTCTCCTAGAAAGCTCTTCGCTGCTTTGCGATAAGACAAGAGTTTTTGTCCAAAAGTATATTCATTCAAAGGGTT
>CAYYPJ010000145.1:0-3083 GCA_964473495.1 uncultured Spirochaetales bacterium | reverse complement strand
AAAGGAGACAAGCGCCGCCCCATCAATCCGATGAGCCTCTTTGATCCCTGATATCTCAACAGGGTTCTTTACCGATTTCATATCTGTGGTCACATTTCGACCTTGTACTCTGATAATGTGCTCCGGGAATACCGAGCTGAGTCTCATATTGATCTTTTCAGGAGAGAAATATACTGCAGTACTTTTTGAAAGCAGTTTGGGAAGTTCTGAATAGACTGATGCATATGGAAGGATCTGCACATCCTGCTCAAGAGCATGCAGAGCTTCTATGTCTGTGATCTTTTCTCTATCACAGAAAAGAGACACGGAAGCTTTAGTCACACACACAAAGGAGAGAAACAGCGGATTGAATGCAATATCACCCCCACGAAGGTTCATCAGCCAGGCAATATCATCAAGGCTTGAGATCACTGTACTATCTGCTCCTAATCTACTGATTGCTTTTTGCACCATTGTCAGTTTCTCGACTCGACTGACACCTGTCATATCGATAGGTAATGCATGTATTTCACCTTCAGGTAAAACGGGTCTCCCCTCCCAGACACGATCTAATAGATCTTTTGTTGGAATGAATTGTATATGATGACTATCCAGGGATCTTTGCATCTTTGCTGTCTGCGATACGCTCACTTCTTCAGCAGCCATCCCCACTCTAACGTTTTCAGCAAGTTGATCTATGAGCCACAGAGGATAATCATTCACATGGGGTAATCCTAGACGAAAGAGTTCGATGCCGGATCCTTTAAGCTGCTCTTCAGCCTGAAGGTAATAACGAGAGTCTACCCACAGTCCTGCACGATCCATAGTCACGACAACAGTCCCGGCTGATCCAGTGAATCCGGATATCCATGCCCGCGTTCTCCAGCGTTTACAAACATATTCACTCTGATGAGGATCCGTTCCCGATATGATATATGCTGAAAGACCTTCCTGTTTCATAACTTGTCGAAGTGCTGCTAATCGTCTCTTTATCATCTTGTATCCCTCTCGTACTATTTATGCTTCCCGCTTATATAGATACCATACAGCTTTCCTAAGGAAAGATATAGTATTAGTATTACCCTTTCGTAATCAACTCTTCAAACATAAGCACGACAGCAGGACGGTAATGACTGTTCATCACGGTCGGTTTAAGATATTGATGGATATACCGCTGATTGGTGGGGGAAGGTACTCTCTCAAATAGGTTGCAATAACTTCTCGTTTCTCTATCTGAAGAGTCTTAGCAATTCGTTCAACATCCTGATCATCCAAGAGATAGCCGACAGATGTACAACGGTTATCACAATCAAGACAGTCAATATATGAGAACGCTCTTTCATGTGACTTCCGAAAGAGCTGCGTGAGTTCTTTTGGTTTAAAACGTTTTAACCGCTTGGCAATCACTCCTATATGTTGCCTTTTACTGTTAAATCGCTCAATAATCTGTTTATACTATTCAATCACAAAAGATGTTCCAGCTTGAATCTTGCTATTACTCTAGGCTTATTTCGTAGGTGTTAGTGATTAGTTTAATTATAGCTTGTTTCAAAGTAGCACAAAATTTGGTTTTATGTTACTGGAAATCATGCAGCTAAATCACAATTTTATCGTTTAAAACAGTTGAAACGATTAGTTTCCGACTTTAGTGATTTTGAACACATAGGAGGTAACATGAGTCTATTAGAAAATATATTTGGTGCGAAAGAGACTGCTGAGGCTGCAGGGTCAGTGATCGAGTCAGTAAGCATTGGAATCTCAAGTTTAGCAACAGGGATCAGATCTGCGATCACTGGAGAGATGACCCCAGAAAAGAAGGCTGAACTGGAGATGGTTGCCTTAGAAGCTGAGAATCTGCAGAAGCATACTCAACTCCAGATCAACCTTGCAGAAGCTCAGCACCAATCAACCTTTGTTGCAGGCTGGAGACCGTTCATAGGTTGGGTGTGTGGGTTATCATTAGCAAATAACTATATCCTCAGACCCTGGGCGATTGCTATGCTATCAGCAGCAGGGAAGACCTTTGAGTTTCCAGTGATAGATCTATCTCTGATGATTCCGATCATGACTGGGATGTTGGGACTTGCTGGGATGAGGACCTATGAGAAGAAACAGGGAGTGACGAAGAATCATTAAGAAGTATAAACTTGGGACTATTCATTCACTATGAAGAAGAATAACCATCCCTCTGATATATTATTTCACTTGATGAATTAGAGAGATGTAATTTCTTCTTCTCCAATAATGTCAAGAATGTTTGGTTCTGCGTATAATCCTTTTGCTTATGCTCAAAGCATGATATACATGAATGAGATTTTAGGTTTGAACCATTATTTGCAATGAAAATATATGATGTTGAAATTGAATTTCTGTGTTCGATAAGGAACTCTGCTTGGATTTTGGAATAGAATGGAGTTCTTTCCTGGCAATACTTCCAATTTGTATTTTCTGAACCTAAGATTGATTCAAGATTTTGAAGCACACGTAATCGGTCCTCAATCTCATTGAAAAAATGGCTATTAGATATATAACCCAATGTTAAGCTTCTTTGTAGTATTGAATCATAGATTATTGATGCTTTCTTTCTAAGGTCAGGTAAGTCTCTTAATTTATGGAGACCAGCTAAATGGTAGAAGTTGCTTTCATCGAATTCTAATTTCAAAGTAGTAAGCTTATTCTTTCTCCCAAAAGTGAGGATGTATTGTGTATCTATAAGTTTCCTAAATTTGCTAGCACTAGAATAGAGTATGTCGATCATAATGTGTATATTCACTTTTCAAGTATTCAAAAAAAAGCTCTGCTTAAAAAAACAGAGCTTTTAAAAAAACATTTTCTTTCGATTAAAAATCTATCCAAGTTGTGGTAAATGTTAAACCCTTATAAAACTCCACAAAGGCTGCATCTTGGAACAGTCGTTGCTTCATCGTTTAGAAAAACATACTAGTTGCTTTTCTATCTAAATACTACTTAGGTTCCTGTTACATGTCAAGGATTTGACATTAAAAAGTCACATTTATATTAATTATATTTCAATTAAAGTTAAATAATATTAAATCCGAATCTGCATACGGGTGGTAATTTCCGAGGCCATTGAATAGTGTAAT
>CAYYPJ010000144.1:0-7100 GCA_964473495.1 uncultured Spirochaetales bacterium | reverse complement strand
TGCCCTTATGGTGATTGCTCGGTTAAGAAAGTTCGATCGAACTCTTGAAGATGCTGCTTTGAATTTGGGAGCTAATCGGTTTCAGGTCATCTGGTATATCACATTAAAATATTTGCGTCCATCAATCATAAGTGCTGCTGTAATCGCCTTTTTGATGTCTTTTGAGAACTTCAATACGACGGTCTTTCTGGTAGGTTCTGAAGCAACTCTCCCTATTAATTTATATCAGCAGGTTCGAGACGGGTCGACACCGGTAATTAATGCCATATCGTTCTTGTTGATAATAACAGTTTCTTTATTTGCGGTGGTGAATCTGTTTTTTGGTAAAAAAGATGATGATTGATAGACTGTGCTGCTACCGAGTTGTGTGTGAGAATTGATTATGTGAAATGGGAAACAACCTCTCTATTGAAGTGATCTTATTATATGTAAATTGCGAATCTTATAAAATATACTATACAGGAGCTTACTAGTGAACATCTTGATTATTGATGGCTATTCGGAAAAAAGTAGAGCAAATCTCGCAAAGGCCGGTATGTCCTTCGCCTGGAAGTTATATGCTGACATGTTAACAAAATATATACCAGATGCAAAATATTCAGTATTTCATCCCAGTGATAAGGATGCAGAGTTCCCGCAAGATAGAGATCTTGAGAACTATTCAGGGATCATCTGGACAGGTGCTGACTTGAATATAAACCATCTGCACATCCCTTCTATTGCTGCACAGATTGAACTTGCAAAATCTGCATATGAAGTAGGGGTGCCTAGTTTTGGCAGCTGTTGGGGGATACAGATCGCTGCAGTAGCTGCAGGAGGGACTGTCGAACCAAACCCAAGAGGAAGAGAGATGGGGATAGGGCGCAAGATAACCCTTACAGACGAAGGGCGCAACCACCCTATGATGCAGAATAAGACTCTTGTGTTCGATGGTTTTGAAAGTCACTATGATATGGTAGTCAAAGTGCCTGAAGGTGGAACAGTACTAGCTACCAATAGTTTTACAGCGGTACAGGCATTGGCCGTCACCCATAAACGTGGAACATTCTGGGCAACACAATACCATCCTGAATATAATCTCCATGAAATGGCAAGGCTGTCTGTTGTTCGTGAAGAAGTACTCACTGAACATGGGTTCTTCTCTGATCACTCTGATTTTGAGCAGTTGATTGAACGTTGGGAACTCTTGAATAAAAACCCGGATCGTATGTATTTGCGTTGGCAGCTTGCCATTGATGATGATATTCTCTCGGATGATATACGACAGAGAGATTTTGCAAACTGGCTTCATAATCTCGTGATCCCCTATGAGAAAAAGAGACTGGGGGATAAATAATATGAGTACATTAGCTAGATTCTCTTTCCCAACAGCTATTATCTATGGACCTGGAGCAGTAACTGAAGTCTCAAAAGCGATTAAAGAACTCGGTGCAAGTAAAACGATTATCGTAACTGACCCGTTTCTAGCAAAAACAGAAAATTTTCAGAGTCTCATAGCTGTTCTTGAAGATGCGAACATTCCCTACATAATGTATTCTGAGATACACGCTAATCCGCTGGACAGTGACTTGGATAAGGCAGTGCAGTTATTTCGTTCCAATAATTGTGATGTTATCATTGGGATTGGAGGGGGTAGTGCATTAGATGCTGCTAAGGCATTGGCTGTCCTTTCAGTAAACGAAGGTACTCTTGCCGATTATGATGTGCAACAAGGAGGAAGTAGTAAGATTCACGGGTCACTCCCACCGGTGATAGCTATTCCCACTACAGCTGGGACAGGTTCTGAAGTTGGGAAGTGTGCGGTCATTACTTCGAGTACGCAGCATCGGAAATTTATGGTGTGTCATCCCGATATGCTGCCGAAACGAGCTATCCTGGACCCTGAACTTACTGTGTCACTGCCGGCTCATCTTACTGCGGCCACGGGGATGGATGCGCTCACTCATAATATTGAGGCGCTCACTGCTCCGGTGTTTAATCCGCTTTGTGATGCTATTGCAGTGAAGGGGATAGAACTTGTAGTAACATATTTAGAGCTTGCAGTTAAGGAGCCGACTAATCTTGAAGCACGTGGTAATATGATGATCGGTGCCGCCATGGGAGCTATAGCATTCCAGAAAGATCTTGGGGCAGCCCATTCTCTATCGCATGCACTTTCTGCAGTATGCGGCTTACATCACGGTTTGGCAAATGCCATCTGTCTTGTGCCGGTTATGCGTTATAATCTAGATCTTGCTAAAGAACAATATGCTCTGATCGCACCATACTTTGGTATTAACTCTTTTGAAATGAGCCCTGAAGAGGCAGCCGAAAAGGCAATTGAACAGATAAGACTATTGAATAAACGGATTGGTATCCCGGATTCATTGAAGGATGCGGGAGTAAAAGAAGATCAGTTCAAGGAGATAGCAGGGAAAGCTTTTCTAGACCCCTGCCATAGAACCAATGTACGACCATGTACAGAGAAAGATCTGTATGATCTTCTTAAAGAGTCATGGCTGGGAGTGTAGTTGATGAGAAACGGATTGAATGGGATCATTCTCCATGTAAATCTTACCACAGGGAAGATAGAGCCTAAAAGTTACCCTGAAGAGTTCTACCGCAACTATCTGGGCGGTGGATCCTTTGGTACCTACTTTCTTTTGAAAAACACAGAACCCGATACTGATCCATTAAGTCCTGAGAATATTCTGACCATAGCTCCTGGACCAGCTACCGGTGCAGCAGTGTCAGGGGTTAGCCGCTGCAGTATCACTGCTCTCTCTCCTGAGACTTATGCGGTTGGAGATACACAGGCTGGAGGGAGTTTTGGCCCGTTTCTCAAGAGAGCAGGATTTGATGCTGTTGTTATTACAGGAAAGGCATCAGTATTGAGTTATCTCTATATACACGATGATACTGCTGAGATCATCAAAGATCCTGAGCTTGCAGGTACCACAGTCTTGGAGTGTTATGACAAGCTTACTGCAGCGTATCCGGGAACAAGACTCGGTATCGTACAGTGTGGTCCTGCCGGGGAACGACAGGTACGGTTTGCCTCTCTTTCGAGTGATCTTCACAATATGTTCGGACGTACCGGGATGGGTGCAGTTTTTGGGAGTAAGAATCTGAGAGCTGTGGTGGCATCTCCAACATCCAAGATTGAATTTGCTGATCAGGATACTTTAAAGAAGCTAGCAAAGAAAGGGGTCTATAGAGTTTTAGAAGAACATGTGGGTGAAACACTGAGAGAACTTGGGACTCCTGGGATCGTAAGTGGTAATGCACTCAAAGGTAACTTGTCTACGCACAATTACTCATCAGGATTTCATGAAGAGTACATGAAACTGGATGGTTCAAGTTATGAAAAGGAGATAGGATCGAAAGGCACCACCTGTTTTGGATGTGTCATCGGTTGCAGAAAGACCGTGAAAACCGAAGAGCCCTATAACGTGACCGACCGTTTGGGAGGACCGGAATTCGAGACTCTCGGTGTACTAGGTTCCAACCTCGATATTTTTGATCCTGCAGCAGTAGCTAAAGCAAATGAACTATGTAACAACTTCGGTATAGACACTATCACTATGGGAGGGATAGCCTCTTTTCTCTGTGAAGGACTTGAGAAGGGGGCGATCAAGCCAGAGCAGATAGGTATAGATGATTTTGGATTCGGGCAGCCGGAGCCGTTGTTCCAGCTTATTAAACTCACTGCAGACCGAATAGGCTTTGGTGATGTTGCAGCCGGGGGATTCTACAGTATCATAGACTATTTAGGAGAAGAAACAGCTCAATATGCTGTACAGGTTAAAAACCATGGGTTTGCCGTTCATATGCCTCAAGTGAAGCAAAGTATGGCTCTGATCTATGCAGTCAGCCCTATTGGTGCTGATCATATGTCGTGTGAACACGATTGGATAGCAAACGATACCTCTGAGGCTGCACGCGGTCTTGGACTCAATAAACCATGCGGGAGTGATTCATACGGTGTGGAGAAAGTGCGTGCTGTGACGTATTCTCAGCTATTATATGGGTTAATGGATTCTCTTAACCTGTGTATGTTTGTTTGGGGACCGGGAAGTGTGTACAGTTATACTGATCTGGAAGAGCTGATACGTGCTGCGACAGGCTGGGAAGTTACCCTATGGGAGTTGATGAAGGCTGGGGAACGAAGAATAAACATGATGCGTATGCTTAATCTTCGTCGTGGTTTTACTGCAAAGGATGATGTGCTTCCGAAAAAGGTCTTTCAGCCGCTAAAAGGTGGTCCTTCCGATGGTCAGGCCGTTGACCGTCATGGGTTTGATGAAATGATCACCACCTACTATGATATTATGGGATGGGACTCCGATGGAGTTCCCACTCCGGGGAAACTCAAAGATCTTGATCTGAGCTGGACACATGAAGGAGCTGCACTATCGCATCTATAAGTATTGATGAACTTCGAAGACAGATTGAGAACGGTAATATAGACACGGTTATCGTCGCATTTCCTGACCATTTTGGACAACTCATGGGCAAACGACTTACCGGTGACTATTTTCTTAAGCACCAGAAGGTAGCATGTTGTGATTACATTCTCACTACGAACATAGAGATGGAATTGCAGAGCGGTTTTACTCTTGGCAGCTGGGAAGAGGGCTATGGGGATCTAGAGATCATAATTGATCCATCCACCGTAAAGACGCTTGCGTGGATGTCGGCTACTGCTATTATCATCGGAGATCTGTATCAAAAAGACGGTAGACAAGTTGCTGTAAGTCCTAGGGCTATCCTGAAGAAGCAGTATGATCATGCTTTGACTATGGGGTTTCATCCAATGATGGCATCCGAGCTTGAGTTCTATATGTTTGAGAACTCCTATGAGGATGCTGCATCCTCAGGAGGTGCTGCACTCACTCCTTCTTCTACACATGCTATTGACTATCATATCTTAGAAACAGAATGGCAGGAGGATGTGATACGTAAGATACGTAATCAAATATCTGCATCAGGTATACCAACGGAATCCAGTAAGGGCGAGGTAGGAAAAGGTCAGTATGAGATAGCCTTAGAATATGGAGATGCCGTTGAATCTGCAGATCGGCATGTGATTTACAAATTAGGTGCAAAGTCGATTGCCGCAAAAGAGCATAGAGCAATTACTTTTATGGCAAAATATTCGGATGCTGATGCAGGATCAAGTTGTCATATTCATACGAGTCTTATTGCTTCTGAAACTGGCAAGAATGTTTTCTGGAACGATGAAGCTAAAGAAGGCAGTGAACAATTCCGTTATTTCCTCGGTGGGCTTCATGCACTGACGAGTGACTTGTTCCTCTTCTTTGCCCCGAATGTGAACTCATATAAACGTTATTGTTCTAATTCTTTTGCGCCGACACATGTTTCATGGGGGTATGATAACCGAAGTACGAGTTTCCGTGTTGTAGGGGAGGGACAGAGTTTTAGAATTGAGAATAGAATGCCCGGCGCTGATGCTAATCCCTATTTGGCTTATTCGGCAATTATTGCTGCAGGGATGTATGGGATTGAGAATAAGATTGATTGCCCGCCGAGTTTTAACGGAAATGTATATGATTCAGAGCAGCTTAGTATCCTGCCCACAAGCTTGGAAGAGGCAGCTGCTAATCTAGAGCGGTCATCCATAGCTCATAGTATCTTTGGTGATGATGTGATCAAACACTACGTGAGACATGCCAGACTTGAGGCTGAAGCCTATAGTAAGACTGTTGGTACATGGGAAGTAAAACGTTACTTTGAAAGAAACTAAAATCCCAATCTGCAAGACAATGATCTTGTGTATACACAATGATGCAGACTATAATCTCACATCCTGATAAAGAGGAGATACATGAAAAAGTTGTTTACGGTAGTACAAGTTACAGATCCACATGTAGGTAGGATAATAACGTTTCCATCAGGAAAGATTGATTTATATGATGAACTTGTACGAGCGGCCCGCAAGATAAAATCATTAGATCCTTGTCCTGATATGATAATCGTATCAGGAGATCTTGCACATCATGGCAATGCGGATGACTATATACGAAGTAAATCTGTCCTTGATAGTATAGGTATACCATACTATCTTGTGGTCGGGAACCATGATGTTCGTGTTTCGTTACGATCCATCTTTTCTGATCATACATATCTGAACACGGGAGATCACTACATACAGTACACGATTGAAGAAGGACCTGTCAGGATGATAGTGCTTGATACGCTTGCGGTAGGCAGCCACAGAGGGCTGTTAGATCCCGAAAGAATTCAATGGCTGGATGATAGGTTACATGAGCAGCCGAATAAACCAACGATGATCTGTATGCATCATCCGCCATTTGAGACAGGGATGCCGTATCCCGATAATCTTGGATTGGACGGTACCAAAGAGTTAGCAGAAGTAGTGAGGAACTATCATAATATAGAAGCTATTGTCAGTGGTCATACTCATCGTGATTCTTCGGTGAGGTGGAACGGAACTGTGGCATATGTGACTCCCAGTTCTTCTTTCAGCTATAAATTGGAGTTCCATGATGTGAATGATTTAGATCCGCTCTATGCACCTCCTGCTTTTCGTGTTTTCAGATGGGATCCTGACGTTGGGCTTGTGTCTCATTTATGTTATTCGATGGATTACGAGTTTGGCCTGACTGAAGGTGTGCCGGAGGCACCAGAGAATTAGAACATGACTCTGCATGTATTTACTGGTTCTACTGGATGGGCTTGAACCGCTAATTCAGGGATTGACAGCGGGCATTATAAGAAGTTGCCTGAACATGGGCACTTCTCATGATAAAACGTAACGAAATTGCGAACTCCTATGGACACAAGCCAATGGGATAGTTGCAGGCCTTGATTGCCAAATGTCATCTCCCAAAACGGCTACAACCTGTATTTTCAGTTTGCCGCCCTCTGTGGTTGCATTACCTCGTACATCCCAATCGGCATCGATCAAGGTACCATCAGACGAAACTGAGGTAACAAGCAGATCCATATCTCCGGCTCCAGAAACAAGCTCAAATCTACAGTGAAAGGTTGCTCCCGAAAGATCTTTTTCACCATACATCCTGAAAATCTTGAATTTTGTACATAGATACATATCTTTGATACTATTCGACTATAAG
>CAYYPJ010000143.1:0-7117 GCA_964473495.1 uncultured Spirochaetales bacterium | reverse complement strand
ATCGCTATGCCCTCAACAATATGAAGGATCTAGAAGAGAAACTTGCAAAAGTTCCTCTTAAAGAGAATAAGATCATTCTCACTGATGGTGTCTTTAGTATGGAGGGATGCATCGCAGATCTTCCAAGATTACGAGAACTGGCTGATCAGTACAATGCAGTTCTCTATCTTGATGAAGCGCATGCCTACGGGGTCATCGGTGAGAACGGAAAAGGAACTGAGGAGTATTTTGGATATCAAGCTCTTGCAGATATCATCATGTGTACATTCTCTAAATCATTCGGGTCTCTTGGTGGATTCGTCGCTGGAAGTTTTGAGGTCATCGACTACATCAAGCATTTTTCACGATCCCTGATGTTCAGTGCAAGTATGCCCCCGGCAAATATCATGGCGGCACTCACCGCTCTCGACATCATCGAGGGAGAACCTGAGAGGATCCATAGACTGCAGGACATCGGTAAGAAAATGATCAATGGATTTAAGACTATCGGGTTCAACATCGGAACAACGCAGACCCCTATTGTACCGTTGATCATCGGAGACAATGATAAGACGTTTAGATTTTGGCAGCAGCTTTTCTCACACTATATCTATGTGAATCCTGTAGTCAGTCCGGCTGTACCACCCAACGGAGCCTTGGTTAGAACATCTTATATGGCTATTCATGAGGATAACGATTTAGATAACTTTCTTAACGTTGCCGAAGACGAGGCAAAAAAACTCAATATAATCTAAGGGCGGGTGGTCTCTATGTATTAACCTGTATATATCCCAACCGCATAAATTCTTCCTTACAAATCTAAAAGAATTGCCGGTTTGAATTGACTACTCCCCTAGATATTGTTTATACTTAGCTACGTTGAATAATATTTTTTGAACAGGCGACATACATTCAAATCATAACTTTATGTTTATGATAGTTACATATAATAATGGATGCATATAGTTACTGTTTCATCAACGTCCCCACAACGAAGATGAATTCAGGTAGCACATACAGAGAAGTTTATTACAAAAAGTAACTGAACCTGAGTGACTTACATGCATTTTCATGCTTTTTCTTTCCATTGACTACCCTGTTTACTCGGGGTAGTCTCTTTATATAAGGCATCAACTATGAATATGACAGGACAAAAACGCACTATGAGAAGAGAGTCACAGCAAATTCTCAACGCTATCCCTTCTTCCCTGCAAGAAAGACAGAGTACTGTTACCTCGCATAAGGTTATCGCGTATATTGAGAAAGAACGATCCGAGACCAAGGTGCTTTTATCGTTTTGTTCTATGCCCGGAGAAATAGACACACTATCAATTATGAAGTGGGCTCACATCAACGGCATCAGGATCGCACTTCCTAGAATAGATGACTATTCATCAGCAATGCAGTTCCATTATATTCAGTTTACTAACTATCCTCAGACGTTAGAACGTCACAAATACGGTTTTTATCAGCCTTCAGCGAATCCAATGACTCTTTTTCATCCAACAACGAAGAGAGAAGATACAGTCATGCTGGTACCAGGTATAGCATTTGATATAACCTGTCATCGTCTTGGAAGAGGCAGGGGGTATTATGATACCTATTTAGATCAATATCATACCAATCTCACAGCTATCGGTATCTGCTTTTATCAACAACTTGTGGCTGCAGTACCATGCGAACCGCATGATAGGCTAGTTGATATCGTGATATCCGGGTAGGGATAAATCTATGTATCTAAAGAGGGGGGCTGCCCATTTATCAGGGAAAAATGTTGTGAGACCATCATATGAAGAAAAGATTTACACGATGCTACTTTCTCGTCATTAAAATCAAGCGAGTTGTGACAGATCAATTCATGCCGCACTTCAATCTTCTTGACAAATCTCATAATTGAAGCCAATGCTCTAAGGTAATCTACCTGACAGAAAGGTGAAGAACCAATAACAAAGAGAAGATGTACAGGTTTACCATCCGGAGCTTGAAAGTCAATCCCCTTCTCTGATATTCCTAATCCAACATAGATTCTATCAATAGAAGGCATCTTCCCATGAGCGATTGCTACTCCGCGGCCAATACCTGTAGTACCGATTCGTTCTCTCCGTAATACCGCCCGGGTAAATTTTGTAATATCAGAGATATCGGAATAGACAGGACATTTTTGAATGATTTCTTCAATCGCTTCAAACTTATCCAGGCTGTTCACGCGACAAAGCACTTCTTTATAGTTTACAACCAAATCTTCCACCTGATTGAGTATAGGTATTACAACTGCTTGTTTCAATACAGTAGTGTATAATTCATAGATATAAACTCACGTTATCATCTCATCATATTATGCGGGTCTATGAGAGATCCTCATGAACCCGCGTGTAAAATATTCATTCAGGGATATCTATCCCTCATACATCCTGCGATAACATCTTATTAATTGCTTTAGCAGCTTTTCGTCCCTGGCCCATTGCAAGGATGACTGTAGCAGCGCCAAGCACAATATCACCACCTGCATAGACTCGATCAATTGAAGTTTTACAATCATCATCTATGATGATATTCCCCCACTTATTCGTCTCCAATCCATTGGTTGTCTTCCGGATCAACGGGTTTGAACTATTCCCGATAGCCACAATAACGGTATCAACATCTAAAATGGATTCACACCCCTCGATGGCAATAGGACGACGTCTACCCGATTCATCAGGTTCACCAAGCTTATATGTCAACAATTCAAGACCTTTTACACGGCCTTTGTCATCACCAAGGATCTTCTTTGGATTATGGAGCAGTAAGAATTCGATACCCTCTTCTTTTGCATGACCGACTTCCTCGACTCGTGCCGGCATCTCTTTCTCAGTCCGTCGATATACTACGTAGACCTTTTCAGCACCCAGACGTTTTGCTGTACGTGCAGAATCCATGGTAACATTACCACCGCCAAGGACCGCAACGACCTTTGAATTATAGATAGGTGTTGCCGCATGTTCAGGATCATAAGCCTTCATAAGGTTACTCCGAGTCAGGTATTCATTTGCACTGAATACTCCAACCAGATTCTCGCCTTCTATCCCCATGAATTTTGGTAAACCTGCACCACTCCCGATAAAGACCGCATCAAACCCATCTTTTTCAAGAAGATCAGTAAGTTTACGGGTACGTCCAATCAAGAAATTCGTCTCGATCTTCACTCCCATCTGCTTTAGATTATCAATCTCTTTAGCTACGATACTCTTCGGTAGACGGAACTCCGGGATTCCATATACCATGACACCGCCAGGTTTGTGAAATGCTTCAAAGATAGTGACTTCATGTCCCTCTTTTCTTACATCAGCAGCAACGGTAATCCCTGCAGGACCTGAACCGATAATGGCAACTCGCTTTCCCGTTGCAGGAGCAGTCTTCGGCATAGTCGCTAGCCCACTCTCTCGTTCATAATCTGCGACGTATCGTTCTATTCTGCCGATAGACACAGCCTTCCCAATATCTTTCAGTGATTTCCCTACCGTGCAGTAGAGTTGACATTGTGCCTCTTGGGGACATACACGTCCGCATATTGCCGGTAATAGGCTACTCTCTTTAATTACCGCGACAGAACCGGCGAAGTCCCCCTCTGCTGCCTTTGCAATAAACTTCGGGATATTTATCGATACCGGACAACCTTTGATACAAGGAGCATTCTTACACTGTAAACAGCGTAGCGCTTCAATCCTTACCTGCTCTTTAGTATAGCCTTCTGCGACCTCTTTCATATTCGTAACACGAACAGCTGGATCCTGTGCAGGCATCTCCTGAACAGGTATAGCTAAACGCTCACGCGTTTTAAGTGATGAGGGATCGAGTGTTTCAAACAGCTTTTCAGCTTTATACTGCAACTGCTCTTTTGTAGAATGTTTCATGCACTTCCTTCCTTGATTGCCTGTTCAAGATGACACTGATGGTGATCCTCTTCCTCACGCTCCTTATATGTCCCAAGCCGGAGCATCATGTTATCGAAATCAACAAGATGTCCGTCAAATTCAGGACCGTCAACACAGACAAATTTTGTCTCACCGCCAACACTCACACGACATCCGCCACACATCCCGGTTCCATCAACCATGATCGTATTCAAAGATACGATTGTATGTATACCATAAGGTCTTGTTGTCTCAGCACAGAATTTCATCATAATAGGGGGGCCTATCACAACGACGAGGTCAGGTTTCCAGCTTTCACTTAACTCTTTAAGAGGTTTTGTGACCAGATCCTTTCGACCATAGGATCCATCATCTGTACAGATGATCAGCTCGTCAGCGATCTTCATCATTTCATCTTCCATGATGAGCAACTCTTTATTTCGTGCTCCCATGATAATCTTGACTTCATTACCGACATGCTTCATTCCCTGTGCAATAGGATACATAGGAGCAACACCAATACCACCACCGACACACAAGACTTTTCCATATTTCTCAATCTTTGTCGGATGTCCTAACGGACCAAGTATATTCTTGATATACTCCCCTTCATCTATCAATGCCAAACGATGAGTCGTTGCTCCAACTGTTTGAAATACAATAGTGATAGAACCTTCTTGCAAATCAGCATCCGCTATTGTTAAAGGGATTCTCTCACCATATTCAGTATCAATCTGCACAATGATAAATTGTCCTGGACGCCGCTCTTTTGCAATAAGCGGTGCCTCTATTCTCATACGAAACACTTCATCTGATAAGCGCTCTTTATATAGCACTTTATTCATAGTAACCTCCGAGACCGTCTCATAACCAAACCTGCCCTATTTTTACGTATTATTAGGTGGAAGTCAATGAGAGTATTTGATATAGTAGGAAATATGATTACGAAAAAAGCAATTATTCATAATGACCGTGGTATACATGTTCGCCCTTCACAAGTGATATCAACCAGTATGAAAGGATACAGCGGATCCATAACAATCGTCTCGGATATGCTTACAATATATGATACAAATACGATGGACATTCTATCGTTAGGGTTGGTCAAGGAAGATGAGATCACAATCAAAGTCGAAGGTCCTGAAGAACAAGAGACAAATCAGAAACTTGTGAATTTGTTTGAAACAGAATTTGATTTCCCGCCCCGATAAGAGGAGAAAACAAGGATGACACGAAAAGAGACAGAGATGACCATTACAGAACGTAAACAGATGCGTGGAGGCACAGGGACTGCAGAAATCCTCCATATCGTTGATTCTCACACACTGAATCATGCTCGATTATTCGCAAAGATCACCCTGCCGGAAGGTGCTAGTATTGGCAAGCATATTCACGATAAAGAGACTGAATACTACTATATCCTTCAGGGAAACGGTATAGTCGAAGAGGCTGACGGAGAGAAAAAAGTAGCAGCAGGAGATGTCGTGATCACTGGGAATGGAGCTTCTCATAGTATAAAGAATACTAAAACAACACCGCTTGTTTTTCTTGCTGTTATCATCCTGGATGACTGATGGGGATGATTAAATCAGTATGTGTCTTTTGCGGATCAAGTACTGGAGTCTCAGAATGTTATTCACAAGCTGCGAAAACTCTTGGAGAAGTACTCTCACAAGAGGAAATAGATCTGGTATACGGAGGCAGCAATGTAGGACTTATGGGTATTGTTGCTCGTACTATGATCAACCATGGGCGACATGTCACCGGTATCATCCCTTCAGCACTTCATAGGATCGTCGAGCCGCTTGATATCACAAAACTCATCATCGTTGATACGATGCATCAGCGAAAAGCGGCAATGTATGAACGCTCTGATGCATTCATCGCATTGGCCGGCGGTATCGGGACATTGGAAGAATTCATGGAAACATTCACTTGGCAGCAACTTGGTTATCTCCAGAAACCAATTGCTCTCTTGAACACCAATGGCTATTATGACCTTCTGATAAAACAATTAGAGCACAATATTGCAGCAGGATTCATGAAACAAGCCAATCTTGATGATCTTATTATCAGTGACGATCCTCGGGAACTCATAGATGCTTTCCATTCATACACCTATACCTATCGTGCAAAGTGATAATGAATAAATAAATTAATTGTTGCACTCAAAAACATATACGTGTAGTATAGAGTATATTGCAGATATACCTCCTACGATACAATCTTAGCAAAAACAGGGGGCCTACATGAACACGCAAAAGGATACAGTATTCATTCATTCATTTGGAGTCATGAGCTCCTATGGAGTCGGTCGTTTCATCGCGGAATTCTTGACCGGAGCATTTGGAGCTGTTGTATTCAAATTCTATGAGACAGAGGTAGGTCTTGCAGCAGGCTATGCAGCTTTAGCTACTATCATCTACTCAGTCTGGAATGCGATCAATGATCCGTTAATCGGTCATCTTACCGCTAAACCAACCCCATTCTCTCAGAAACTCGGTCGTAGATTCCCATGGATTCTCATCGGGACTATTACCTGCGCCCTCAGTTTTGTCTTAATCTTTGCCGTACCGAAGTCATTTGATGCAAAGGCTCATCCGTTTCCTGTCTTCCTGTGGATGGTTATATCAATCTGTCTCTATGATGGTTTCTATTCACTCTGGGAAGTCAATTACCAGTCTATCTTTCCCGACAAATTCCGCAGCCAAGAGGCAAGAACACGTACTGCCGGGATCAGCACGATCATTGGAGTATTCGGCATTGCTTTAGGATTTATTGTGCCTCCTATGTTCTTCAAGTATGGTGTACGGGATTCATATGTAACGAGTGGTTTGGTTATTTCAGGAGTAGCAATTGTCGCTACACTACTGTTTATTCCCGGCGTCAAGGAAGACAAGAAGATGATAGAACGATATATGAAAAAAGTCTCATCAGAGAGGAATCCCGAAGGATTCTTCTCTCAGATGAGAAAGGCCTTTACCTATCGTAATTTTGTCGCATTCATTCTACTCTTCTTCTTCTACCAGTCTTCCTGTATGCTGATGACAAGTTCAGTCCACTATGTCGGAGATTATATCCTTCCTGGGGAAAGCTCTCAAACTACGATAATCTTCGCAGGAATGCTTATTGGTGCATTAATCTCAGTCCCGTTGTGGACTGCATTATCGAAGAAGATCAAGAGTAATCAAAAGATGCTGATCATAACTGCAATCCTGATGGCACTATTCTCTTTTCCTATGACA
>CAYYPJ010000142.1:0-7129 GCA_964473495.1 uncultured Spirochaetales bacterium | reverse complement strand
CCCCAGGATGCATAAACAGAAACTCTGAACGATAGAGTCCCACTCCCTCCGCTCCATGCGAGAGACTTGTTTCCACCTCTTCAGGAATCTCAATATTCGCTCTTAACTTGACAACTCGGCCATCGGTGGTTTTCGCTGAAAGATTATTGAGAGAAAGCATCTTCACCTCATGCCGCTCCCATTCATGCAGGCGAGTCGTATACTCTTCGATCGTCTGTTTATTCGGTCGTATGATGACCTTCCCATTATTACCATCAACGATGATCATATCAGCATTAGAGACCTTCTGTGACACTGAAGAAAGCCCTAGAACCGTTGGTATCTCGAAAGCATGAGCCAGAATCGCCGTATGAGAGGTCTTCCCGCCAGCATCCAGCACGATCCCCTTGATGAATCTCTTGTTCATCGTAAGCACTTCAGAGGGCAACAGATTATTCGCTACAAGCACCACCTCTTCTGAGATATCAGTCAGGGAAGCTCGTTCAATATACATCAACTGATGTAATAATCTATTCTGTATATCATAGAGATCCGTCGTCCGTTCCCGAAGATACTCATCCTCCATCTGATCGAATGAACTGATCATCAGCTGTATCGTATCTTCGATGACACACTCCGCGTTCATCAGTCGGGTTTCAACACCGGAAAGCACCTGTTTCTCAAAATCAGGATCCTGTATCATCATGATATGGGCATCAAGTATTGTAAGATCCTTTCCGAGATGCTCTATTTCTGTCTTCTCCTTCAGGAGAAGAAGATCCTTTTCTGCCCTATATAAGGCGTCTTTGAACCGTCTGCATTCCAGTGTCACATCCTCTGAACCAATACTATATCGCGGAGCCTTCAACGACTGTGTGGCATAGAGAAAAACCTTACTTATGACAATACCGGAAGATACCGGTATCCCTCTCATTATTCTCATAGTAGTGTTACTATACGGACTTTTATCAGTGATGTCAAATTCCAATATAACGACTTGTCATCCTTTTCCATCTTTCTTCTCTCCGGTTGCTCTGCACATCGTAATCCAGTATGCTAAAGGAATGCAGGATTATCAGAAGAAACCCGGTAGAAGGATCCCAAAGGGTATGTGGATTCTATTGATTATCATCATTCTCATCTCAACTATCTATAGTATTCCTAAGACGATAAAAAGCTACCGAGGATCAGAACTGCAGCAGACCCTTCAAACCTACAGAGCCTCCCTCCATCAGGATAGTCCCTCGCAGAAGATCTACTATCAGGGGGACCTTTTCTTTCTTGCTCCTGAGGAGAATGGTACACTCATTCTGACTGCAATCCCCACTGAGGTCGATTACAGTCAGGGGCTCGACGGTTTGATCCTTCAATTACTCTCAGGTCCGACACTATCCAATCTTACTCAGGGGAACATCACGCTCATCCCGGATGGTACGCAGCTTATCGGAAGCAGTCTCATCAATAAAGTGGCCTATATCGAGTTCTCTAAGGAACTTAAGTCCGCCAATAGGTTTGGTACTGAGGGTACTGAATTTGCCTGTAAGCAGATATCCAAGACTGCACAGAGTCTTTCCTATATCGATTATTGCGTCATTCTTGTTGATGGAGAAAATTTTTACTATGAGAATAAAAATTATTGACCGCTTCTTAAAAGTTCCGCAAAAGCCGTTCGTGGTAAAAGGGGTACAGACAGTTGATCATATTTCCTGAGCATCGCAAGATACTCTCTGTTCCCTTTAGCCCCACGTATAGGGGAAGAAACGAATCTCTCCATACCGACCCCCTCATCCTGCAGTATAGAGAAAACCTTCAGCATAGTCTTTTCCACTACTGACGTATCACGGATAACACCGTCAAAAGAAATAATCTCGTGTTGTAACTCAAACTGAGGCTTGATCAATGCGATCATCCATCCCTCTTGTGTCTGTTCAATGATATGAGAGGCCGCCCCGCCGATCGAACGGAAGGAAAGATCAGCAACAGCTGCATCCGGCATCGGGTCAAGTCCAGAGACATGCATAATGTTTGTCTGTTCCATAACGGTGACTCTATCATCTCTACGCAGTTGATAGGCTAACTGATTATATCCCACATCGACAGCATAGATATGCTTAGCTCCATGTTGTAAGAGACAGTCAGTAAACCCTCCGGTAGAGGATCCTGCATCAATGAACACTTTGTCCTGAATCGTAACATTCCAGAGATCAAGAGCATACTGCAGCTTCACACCGCCCCGTGAGACGAAACTATCTTCATGAATCTCAATATGGGCATCAAAAGATACTGATTCTCTGGGATCGACGATCCTCCCTCCATCCACGATGACATCTCTACACAGGATCAGAGCAAGCAGACGTTCACGATCTCTTTCAGGATATCGTCTACAGAGAAGATCGAGCAGAGACAGACGTTTCATCTTCATACTCCATAGAGGATCTTCAATCGTTTGACTTGAAGACTCTTACCCGTCTCAACATCTATCGTCACAATAAGACCGTTTACCATAGCAGCTTCATCAGCTATCTCACTACGCAGCGGCATCTGAGTAAGTTGTCGCTGAATCGATATTGCAGGATCACTGCCTATGACACTGCAACACGCACCTGTCATCCCTAAATCGGTGATATAGCCAGTACCTTTCGGCAGGATTCTCTCATCGGCAGTCTGCACATGAGTATGCGTACCGACAAGTACAGAGATCTCACCATCAAGATAGAGGGCAAGTGCTTCTTTCTCTTCTGAAGCCTCTGCGTGGAAATCCACGAGAATGATTTTCGTCTTCGGTCTTATCTGTTTGACAAGTTCTTTTGCCGCACGAAAGGGACAATCGATTGTCGGCATACTTACTCGCCCCTGAAGATTGACTACAGCTATAGGGATACCTGTTTTCTCCAGAATAGTGTATCCGTGTCCGGGAACTCCCGGCGGATAATTCGCAGGGCGTAGGATCCTGGAATCAGAATCCAGTCGACTGCGAAGTTCCCCCTTCTGCCAGATATGATTCCCTGAGGTTATCACATCAACACCGACAGAGAAGTACTGATCAGCTTCTTCGGGCATAAGCCCGAAACCATCTGCGGAATTCTCTCCATTTGCGATCACAAGATCTACTTTGTGCTCTCGGATAATCTGCCGCAGTCCCATAAAGAGAGCTCTGCTCCCCGGTTTACCACAAATATCACCTAGGAACAGAGCTTCAATTGTCTTCTTTACCATAGTATAACTATCTCTTCCTCGTTTTAAGCAAAGCTAGAGAAATCTGCGATACTCCCGCCGATCTATTTCGCATACTCAACTACACGAGTCTCTCGAATGATAGTGACTTTGATCCTCCCGGGATAACGCAGTTCAGCTTCGATTCTTTTTGCTATATTCTTAGCAAGTTCCTTTGCTCCCAGGTCATCTACAGTATCATTATTCACGAGAACTCTCAATTCTCTACCTGCCTGCACAGCATAGGACTTATCAACTCCATCATAACTGTTTGAGATTGTTTCAAGATTCTCAAGACGTTTGATATAGTTATTGAGAGTCTCTCTCCTGGCTCCAGGCCTTGATGCAGAGATCGCATCAGCGATCTGAACGATAATTGACTCAATACACGTTGGTTCAACATCATTATGATGTGATAAGATCGCATTGATCACCTGGGGGTCTTCTCCTAGCTTCTTAGCAAGTTCAGCACCCATCTCGGCATGGTTTGCAGAACCTTCCGCCTCTATCCCTTTCCCAATATCATGCAGGATCCCTCCACGCATAGCAATCTCACGATTAGCACCTACTTCGGCAGCGATCATCCCCGCAAGGACTGCTACTTCCTTAGAATGAGCTAACACATTCTGACCATAACTGGTACGGTAGTAGAGTCTTCCAAGAGCTCGTACAAGCTCCTGACTTACATTATGGATCCCAAGATCAAAAAAGACCTTTTCACCCTCATCAGAAATGACTCGCGAGACCTCACGAGTGACTTTATGCACAACTTCTTCAATTCGTGCAGGATGAATCCTTCCATCCTGAACCAGCCGTTGTAGAGATTTCTTAGCTATCTCTTTACGTACTGGATCAAAACAAGAGATAACAACCGCTTCCGGCGTATCATCAATGATGATATCAACACCGGTAAGTGTCTCCAGTGTCCTGATATTTCGTCCCTCACGCCCAATGATTCGACCTTTCATCTCATCACCAGGCAGACTAACGGAACTCACCGTCATCTCTGAGCTGACTTCTGTAGCAATACGCTGGATCGTCGTTACCACAATATCACGAGCAATCTTCTCAGCTTTGATCTCAGCTTCTTGTTCAATCTTGTTGACCAGCAGCTGTGCATCTCGCTTCGCTTCATTCTCCATACTCTGTATGATCATTTGTTTTGCTTCATCAGTACTCAAGCCGGCTATACGCTCTAGCTCGACTTTCCATCGCCCCTCTTCCTGTGCTACCGAATCTTCTCGAATCGACAGCTTCTCCTCTCTTCCTGTCATCACTCGTTTCAGTTGTTCAAGTGTAGACTGTTTTCTTTCTAGATTTTCTTCTTTCTGCAGAATTCTTCTTTCATATCTCTGCAGTTCATTTCTTCTTTCTCTGTTTTCGCGTTCCTGTTGATGTCGCTCTTTCAGCAACTGATCTCTAGTTTCAAGCTGAATTTCCAGGCTTTTAGCCTCAGCTTCCTTAACCGCCTCTTCACTTAACCTTGCGGCTCTCTGTTCTATAGATGTAAGCTGAAACTTAGCATACAGCCAACGAATTAACCAACCTAGAATAACACCAGTGAGAGGAAGAATGATGTACAGTAGTACACTAGCCATACACTTCCCCCTATATTATTTTTCTTCATAATATGCAAGTGCACGTACAATGTCAAGCTATTCTGACGACCTATCTTATTTTTTAACTAGTCAAAACAAGGTGTTACTGAGTGTTAGTCGGGTAAACAGTGACAGTATAATACAATTTTGACTGTATCAATCAGCCATATATTGTGATCATATGCTCATGACCAAGAACAATAATACGATGTTCATAAAAAAAATACTGTATGTTATCATAAATGACGCTTCATTGTATGAGAAGCCGCTACTAGCAGCAATTCAGCACATACTGCCGGAGAAGACTCTATTCATTTGCCGATTTTCATACGATATCAGTGTTTTCCATCATGTTTATGCAGCCCCAAAACAAAAACTATAGCAACTCCAATGGTGATCAGAAGCACCATGGCAAAGATGACCATGGGGGGGAGGGATCCTGAAGAAACAGGCAGGTTATCTTTATTAAGCACAACCTGATTATATGCATCATACTTGCGTTTATCGGAAAAGCTACTACCAGAAGCACCTGATCGCAGCATAATCTGAAACTTCTGAGAGAAATTTCCGACTATCCCCTCTGGTATAGCAAATTCTATGAGATTCTTTTGATGTACTCCCTGATTCACATATATGAGCCCCAGATGATCAGGTTCCCATTTCGTACCGGTTTCGAGAATATAGGCATTCCCATCCCCTTGTATCAACACATCAGAGCCAATTATATTTTTATAACCAGTAAGTATATTATTATCAGAATCAATAAAAATAAGCAGATTACTATCAAGCTTCTGGATAGCTTCCTTTGCCTCAACCTTCAAGAATAGCGTATTGTCATGAAATACATACCATACACCGATGATATCAATTGAAGACTCACTCTTTAAATTATCATTTGCAGGATCCTTCCCAAGAAATACGACTTCAGGATCTTTCTCCCAATCATCAAACAAACCATCCATTGTTTGTACAGCAACAACCGTATGAAGCGTATCAAGAGATTCACCCTCAGCGTCCTGATCCACAGGAACAGGTACTTCAGTTCCTGGTGTTTCATTCTCTTTTGAAGAAATATTCTCTTGGTCAAGAGTCTTATCGTTTCCCTCTCTGTAATCCACTACATCATGTATCCATTCAACAGCATCAGTCCCCGATAGAGGAATCACAAAATGCCCTTTATTCTCATCAGGAAAAAAATCATCTATATCATTCTCCCATCCTACTCCCTTTGCATCACTGGTCATCACATATAATTCGACTTCATTTTCTTCAAAAGGCAATTGATCATATGGAAGTGCTGATTCAATGGAATTTGCATAGTGTATATTACCCAAACTGGAATATACTTCTTGAGGCAGAGGATCCCACTGCCAGGTTATCCCATCACCAATATATCTGTACAATGTACCATTAAGTATACAATATTCTGCACCGATTTGATCTGAATGGGTACGATATCCTGTCTTTGCATACATATCAATATCAAAGAAGATATAATAATTCAACAGGTTCACCTCAATGGGATTCCTCATCTGTAAATTAATATAAAAATATGCATCATCATAGGTTACCATGACTTTTTCTAAATCTGCATATCCGCCGATGGCATCTTTTACTTGAATCAATCGTTTATTATATCCATCATAGAGGGTATCCCGTCCAACGAAATAAATAGTATCGGTTCTATCCCAGTCCGTCATATCACCATCAATTAGAATATTCTTACCAAGAGGAGGAAAAGATATCTTACTTGAATAGGATGGATATATCTCATCCACTGTAGCATCATCTTCATCACTCACATAACATATTATATCAATCTGATCATCTTCGCGAATAACGCCCAGAGGTTTATCCTTGTTGTACAGTACTGCATTAGGAACCCCGTATTCTATCGCATGCTCATTATCGACTAGATTGAATACTAGATCTCTTGACATATCGAAAGATTCCCAGGACCAATCATCGGCCCCACTGCCAGTGTAACGCAATAATGAACCATTTATGATGAGATAATCCGCGGCAATCGTACTTACCTCGTATCCCGTATCATTATCCTTGTTTGTATCGATGAACACCATATAGGCAAATTTATCAAATGCTGCTGTGCCCGCTAAATCCATTCTAAAGAATGTATATGCGTCATCTCTAACAATAAGGACCTCTTTTATATCAGCAGAAACATCATTATTTGTACCATCGGCTGTACCATCGGTAAACGGTCCTAAACAGGAAGAATCAGATAGATCAATACTAGATTGCCGAGAACTAATGACATACACGGAAGTATCATAGTAATTATTCGTCTCATTGGATTCAATACACTTATAGGTACCATC
>CAYYPJ010000141.1:0-7138 GCA_964473495.1 uncultured Spirochaetales bacterium | reverse complement strand
GAAGTTACTAGCTGAGGAAGCTCAGTCTACACAGTTTGTTGACCCGAAGATCAAATAAATGATCAGGAATCCCAACTTTCCAAGCCAGCTCATTAAGTTAGTTCAATCTGCTTGATCCAACCGTTATTTGTGATCATAGTAATATAGTTCACTGCCGTGTAGGCAGCTTAGAAACTTGAACTTCACGACCTCGTTATGCTCATTTTGTTCATATCGGGTAGGTAGCTTAGATAGAGTACAATAGATCTCCCTTTACCGGGTTTACCTGGAGGGAATCTATTTATGCAAATGGCGTAGTAGAAACGTACGATGACCATTATTGAAGACCACTTGCATCTCTATCAGAGATCTATAAAACTTCCTTCTTTTTCCGCTTTTAGGCGGACATTCCATTGTACTGTACGGGCTACCATGATCAAAATGATAATAATCTTGCTAAAGATATGCTATACTCCTGATGGAGGGGTAGCGTATAATGAGAGAGTTCTCTTGTCTTGTAAGGAAACATGATCGACATCATCTGGAGTTGAAGACGAATCTGCCGATACCGAAAAAGGGGAAAGGCAAATATGATCTAAGTTTCTATTTGTTTTCTCCTGCTCAACTCCATTTCACCAAAGAGAATATAGGTACTGAAAAGGTCATAAAATATATCCAGACCTATACCCGATTCACTTCTCCTGCACTGCCGTTATCGGGAATGGTCGATGAACAGTGTGATCTGAGTCCGCTCATTAGAATCCATAACTACTTCAGAAGTATGGAGCTGGGAGACCAGATCGATGAGTTGAAGATCATTTATGAATTACAGACGCTCATCAATGGCTTTCGTAGTGAATTAAAAGGCTTCACTGATTTGCTGAAGCAGGTTGTACATGAGGAGCCAGCCAACGTCTTGCAATATAAACGAAGAATCACTGAAACGATAAAACAAGTACAATCGGTTCTTATAGCACTGCGAGATCTTTTCCCCCAGTTTCTTGACTTACGAGTGACTGATGCAGCACGTACCGCTCTCAGTTGGACCGATGAGGAGTTAGGGCTAATAGCAATACGTCATGCGATTCGGCTGCATGATATCTGTGAACATGAACAAGAATTCTCTGATCTCACTGTCATGATCGATGAATTTATCGTGAAAGAGAATGCATACCGAACAGGTAAAGCCTATGAGTCTGCATTTGTATCCTATGATGAACAGGTGGGAGAGACTTTGGCCTATCGTGAAAGTATGTTGAAAAAGTGGTCACAATCGGCCATGTACATGAAGAGCATAGAATCCCGTATCCCAAAGCGCATAGGGCATATACTCGCAGGTATGGCTGCAGCGACCGCTATGACATTCGCTATTCTTGCGAACCTCTATGCGGAACGGTTCTTTGTCAGGGACTCGGTTTCATGGGTGTTGATCATTATCCTAGCATATGTCTTCAAAGATAGAATCAAAGAGATCCTTCGTGACGTCTTTGGGAGATTACTGCCGAGGCTGCTTGCTAACCGTATCTATCGGCTGATAGATCCCGCTACGAATAAAGATGCAGCACGATCACAAGTCCTGATCAAGTTTGGTCTAGATCGTGATCAGCCTGCTGACATACAGAAAGCTCGGAATCTGCAGCAGAATCCTTTTGTATCGATTCTTCCTCCTCAGGATGTCCTTCACTACAATCGTCTGATATCGATGAAGAGTAAGGTCCTAAGAGGCAGCCACTCCAGACTTGATGCGATCACAGAGATCACAAGAATCCGAATTGATGATTGGCTCAAGGAGATGGATGATCCGGAAGAGATCCATTATATGCTGGAGGACGGGAAACGTAAAAGAGTCTCTGGTGACCGCGTCTATCACGTTCACTTGATCGCATCACTTAAAGAGGATCGTAAGGGTTCGATCCCTAGGCTCTTTCACTATTGTCTTGTCATGGATCGTTCTGGGATCTTGCGAGTAGAAGAACGCTAATTAAAAAAGATAGATACTATTTTCATTGACAACTGTGTTATGATACCTTAACATAATGCATGTTAAGAAAAATTAACATACATATACTTTGACATCAGAAGTAGCTGTAGTATTGGAATGTCTAGATTTTATAAAAAGGAGTATACTATGAGTAGATCGTTACGGATCGTTGTGCTGTTGTTAGTAACTAGTCTGTTTATCACACCGATGTTGTTTGCAGGAGGAAAGCAGGAGATTGAACCTGCGAAACCGCTAGTAGAAGAGAAACCCATGACTCATGAGGAGTTGGTTGCCGCTGCACAGCAAGAGGGAAAGGTCGTTGTCTATTCAGTTACAAGCCGTATTGCTAATGCAGCAAAGGCCTTCACTGAAAAGTACGGGATCCAAGTAGAGGCAACAAACCTCAAAGACTTTGAATTGGTAGAGAAAATATCGAAAGAGGGAAGTACTGGTGCCGTTGGTGCAGACTTTGTCCTCTGTCAGGATGGTGGTCGAGTCATGGGAGAGCTGATCAATCTTGAATACCTCTATAATTATGTTCCCCCGACAATGAAGGATGTCATTCCTGTAGAATTCCAGAATCCTCTGGCATTCGCATTCATCAACAAAGTATTCATCTTCAACAATGAGAAAGTCAAAGATTACCCCTTCACGAATATCTGGGCATTGACTACCCCTGAATGGGCCGGGAACTTTCAGTTCAAGAACCCCTTCCAAGAGGGTGTGAATGCAAATTTTCTCACCATGGTCACCAAACCTGAGATCGCTGATGAGATTGCTGCTGCCTATAAAGACTATTTTGGGAAAGAGATTGAATTGACTACACCAAATGCAGGGTATGAGTGGATTAAGAGTATCCTGGAGAACAAACTTATTCTCACTACCTCTGATACGAAGACCGCAGAGTATATTGGTATCAAAGGACAGAATAAATCCCATAATGCCGGACTGTTTGTCTTCTCAAAATTGCGATATGTTGATAGTAAGAATCTTGCACTGCAGCCAATCATGGATGTTGCCCCTTTCTCAGGATTCTACTACCCCATCTACGCACTTATGAGTTCACGTGCGCAGAATCCGAATGCAGCTAAACTCTTTATTGAATACCTGCTCACAGAAGATGGATTTACCCCATGGTCGGCAAACATGGGAACCTATTCCTCCAATCCTGCTATCCCAATTCAGGAAGGGGATTATCCTATGAGTACTTGGGTGAATATTCTGATAAAAGAGGATCCGACCTACTGCTTTGAACATCGTGCTGAGGTAGAAGAGTTTCTAAACGAATATATTTACTAAACATGCATAGTTGATCTCAAAGGCTTTCAGATAGAGAGAACGGACTGTTATAGTCCGTTCCTCCTACTAGTATCTATGACCGCAAGGATAAAAAACTGTGAATTATACAAACAGGTTTAAATCATTTATCAAGAAACCACACAATATCATTTTGGTCTCCCTTGCATGTATCCTGACGTATCTGACCATCGTTCCGATGATCACTATCATTATGGATACCTTTACGGTGCATCAGGCAGAACTGATGCGTGTCAAAGGTGCCCAAGTGGGTGATTTCACATTGTATCATTGGGCTAAGGTGTTGTTTTCATCGGCAAGTAGAAAGATCTTCTACGAGCCTTTCTTGAACACGATGGCTGTATCGCTTGGTACATGCTTCATTGCGATCTCCCTTGGGGGCTTCGTAGCATGGCTTGTAACAAGAACAAATCTGCGTTTTAAGGGGTTCCTGTCGACGCTTTTTATATTTCCATACATCATGCCTTCCTGGACTTTGGCAATGGCATGGCTGAACTTCTTCAAAAATTCACTTGTTGGTGGTTCTCCAGGGCTTTTCACGGCTTTCACCGGCATAGAGACGGCAAACTGGTTTGCCTATGGTCCATTCCCCATTGTGGTGGTTCTTGGTCTCCACTATGCACCGTTTGCATATATTCTTATTGGAGGGATCCTACGGAATATGGATGCGAACTTGGAAGAAGCAGCACTGCTCCTAAAGGCAAGCAGAGCAAAGATCATGAGAAAGATCACGATCCCAATCGTGATGCCTGCAATGCTCTCGACGTTTTTGCTGGTTTTCTCAAGTGCTATGAGTGCGTTTGCCGTACCGGCATTTCTCGGGACCCCCGTACGGTACCAAGTATTGACAACCCAGATGTTCAGGACCCTGAACGGGCTCAACCCCGGATACGGCTATATCATCGCACTCATCATGATCGCCATCGGTATGTTGATTCTCGGAATCAATCAGAAACTTGTAGGTTCAAGAAAATCATTTACGACTATTACCGGTAAGAGTTCAAATATTGCATTGATCAATCTACATAGTCTGCGAACCCCCCTCTCCCTGTTCTTTGTCATATTCATCGGGATTGTCTGTATAGTTCCGATTGCATCTTTTACGATTGAGTCATTTATCAAGGAACCGGGGAACTATTCTCTCAATAACTTGACGACGCTCTTCTGGGTAGGTGCAGGATCTCCTGTGATTGCAAATGGAGAACCGGGCATTTTGCGGAATCCAGCTGTCTTTAGAGGTTTGTGGAATAGTATTAGACTCTCTGTGAGTGTAGCGTTCTTTGCAGGTTCTCTTGGAATTCTCGCCGGGTATGCGATCGTGAAGAAAAAGAACACAAAACTTTCTGTCTATGTGAACAATCTGTCATTCTTTCCCTATCTTATGCCAAGTATGGCTTTCGGGGCTGTTTATCTCTCGATGTTTGCTGTGAAACGAGGGTTTATACCACCGTTGTATGGCTCTTTTGTTCTTCTCGTCTTAGTTGGTACCGTCAAGTATCTGCCATTTGCCTCTCGGGCCAGCATCGGTGCAATGTACCAACTGAGCAATGAAATAGAAGAGGCTGCGACCATCCAGGGTATAGGCTGGTGGAAGCGTATGCTGAAGATTATATTTCCCATACAGAAATCCAGTTTTATCTCTGGGTATCTGCTGCCTTTCATCTCATGCATGAGAGAGTTGTCGTTATTTATCTTACTGGTGACTCCGTCAACAAGGATTCTTACAACCATGTTATTTCAATACAACGAGAAAGGATGGAACCAATATGCAAATGCTATTAATCTGTTGATTGTGTTGTTTGTGGTATTGAGTAACGTCATCGTGAACAGGCTTACCGGAGCATCTATCGATAAAGGAATAGGAGGGCAGTAAACATGCCGCAGATCATACTTAAGAACATCACAAAAAGATTTGGTAAATCGGTTGCTGTCGATAATCTGGATCTTGTCATAGATGATAGAGAATTCATTACACTGCTGGGACCTTCAGGGTGCGGGAAAACAACGACTCTACGAATGATTGCAGGGTTGGAGACTCCTACAGAGGGTGACATCTACATAGATGACATCTGTGTCTTCTCCGCAGATCGGGGAATAGACATTTCCCCGGACAAACGAAATGTAGGATTCCTCTTTCAGAATTACGCGTTATGGCCTCACATGACAGTCTACAAGAATATTTCCTTTGGTCTTGAGAATATGAAGTGGGATAAAGAACGGATACACAAGAGAGTCTTTGAGCTCCTTGAGATGCTGCGGATTGAAGAATACTCAGATCGATATCCTTCTGAACTCTCAGGGGGACAGCAGCAGCGTGTGGCTATCGCCCGTACATTGTCGACAGGACCAAAGGTACTCTTCATGGACGAACCACTCAGTAATCTTGATGCTAAACTTCGCATGGAGATGAGAACTGAGTTGAAGCGTCTGCATGCTGAGACTGACTCCACATTCGTCTATGTCACTCATGACCAATTAGAAGCTATGACACTCTCTACAAAGATCTGTCTGCTCCGTAAGGGGGTGCTGCAGCAGTATACAACCCCCCTTGAAATATATCACAATCCTACGAATCTCTTTGTTGCAGATTTTGTCGGCAGCCCGAATATAAACATGCTTGAAGTCGTAGGCGAGAGCGTGAACCTTGATGAGGTGAAATTGACACATGGGCAGATCAAGATGCTCTTTGTCCCCACATCTTCGAGTATCACAGTCACCAAAGGGCAGAAACTGCTGCTTGGAATCAGACCTGAGAACATCGTGATAACGAAAGATGGTCCACTCACTGGGAAGATCTACTCGACGCTGCCATCGGGGATGGAGACGATCGTCAAGATAGATGTCAATGGCCTATTGTTCACCAGTGTTGTCTTCGGCGGAGTCGATTTTTTTATGGGTGAACAGGTGCGTATATCGTTCACGTCAGAATATATCATCCTGCTGGATAAGACGACTGAGATAAATATTGCTACGGGTAAGCTTGTATAAGATGACCATCATTACCATAGTATGATAGAATCTTGCTACAAATTGGTTCTTGGGTGAAGAGGTGGGGGACATGGAGCAAGACAAAGAGAAGACTATCCTCATTGTTGATGATGAAGTGCATATCGTACAGATGCTTCAGATGAACATGAAGACACAGGGATTCAGCAGCATACCGGCCTATTCTGGTTCCGAGTGTCTGCAGATCGCTGCTTCACAGCCCGTGGATGTGATTCTTCTTGATGTCATGATGCCGGGAATCGATGGGGTGGAGACCTGCAGACGCCTGAAAGCAGAGGTGAACACCCGTCACATACCGGTGATCATGGTCAGTGCAAAGAGTGAAGAAGCCGACAAAATACACGGCCTTCAGAGTGGTGCTGATGATTATGTGACAAAACCGTTTAATTTGCAGGAGCTGTTTCTGCGTATCCGTGCCGTATTGCGGCAGGTAGAAGTTCTGACAGCGATGCACACGGTATACTATGAAGTAGGAGTGCTCTCTCTTGATACCAGGAAGTATCTGGTGCTGGCATACCATGAGAGAATAGATCTGACACTCACTGAGTTCCGTATTCTCCAGATGCTGATGCAGCAGCCCGAAGAGACCCTCATGCGTGATCTACTTGCTCAAGAGATCTTTGATAAGGCACCTGAAAAAATAGGTCGTACAATTGACGTACATATACGGCATATTCGAAAGAAATTAGAGCACAAAGGGATCAATAGTGTTCAGATTCAGACCGTTAGGGGCCTTGGGTACAAGATTGTCAACACAGGACTGACAGATACCAGAAGATGAAAAAGAGCGTACATATCATACTAATAGTATTTACTCTCCTGCTGGTCTTACTCTTGTTCCTCCTTTTCTTTCTC
>CAYYPJ010000140.1:0-7188 GCA_964473495.1 uncultured Spirochaetales bacterium | reverse complement strand
TCTTCTTTTCTTATCGTGAATTAGTGTTAATCCAACCGTTATTTGTGATCATAGAAATCATATATTATAAGCATAGACATCAAAAGTATTTAACCTATGCTCCCATACATGTAGTACAGGAAGCTGTGACCGGAGATTCTCTACGCAGGCTATTGAGCCCAATTCTCGATTCTTGATTCCCTTCTATTACTGAGATTTCTTACGCTTTTTCTTTACCTTGGCACTCACTTCTTGTTCTACGTAGGGTAATTTAATGTCAAAGGCTTCAAAGATCTTTTTCTGCCGGCCTGATATTTCTCCCCCTACCTGCTTTCCCTTGGTAAGGGTGAACCGGTTGATACATTCAAGCTCATGGATCACCTTGTTAAAGGTAAGTTCTCAGGTGAATACCTCACGATGTTCGGTCATAGTTTTTCTCATCGTACTTACCAGCATACCGACGAGCATCGCGACAAACACCTTGCCTTCAAGGGTTCGGTCACTTGCTGCACGTTTGGCCGGTCAAAACCGAGATCACTCTACACCGCTTTGAACACCTTCTCTCCACCATCCTTCGCTCGATAGATCGAAAGGGCAGCTGTTGCTGAAAGTGATTCAGTCGTGAGGAGCTCAAAGTATCCGAACGTAGCACATCGCTCATCTATTGCCCTGATATCCTGCTCAAGGTGAAACTGGTTGTTCCCGGTGTGTCTGATCTTCAAGAGCTTTTTATACTTGCGATACAGCGAATTCTTCTCCAATTCTTCGGGTTTGATCTGCTTATCGGTTATTAGCTGATTCAATGAATTGAACCCAAGGGCAAGATCATCCAGCAGTTCACTGGTATGCTAAGCTTTGCGTCGTGGACCAAGATATACATGCAGGTGAGCCTTTCGGATCACCTCTTCGCCATCTACCTTCAATCGGATAGTCCTTAGCTCACTTGCCCCATACACCTGATGCGCATGATCGTAATGCTCAGCATCTTCAAATCGCCCGGCCCAGGATGAGCGCATCTACTTGAATTCATTCATGTTGGCTTTTATTGCCATGATTACTTTGAATCCCGAATGGTGCAGCTGATAGATATTCAGCCAGCTGCAGTACCCGCGGTCGACAACAATCCTCTTATGCTGATAACCGAGTAGACGCATTTGCTCAATAAATAGGCGGATAGTTTTCACATCCGGCACATTCGCCTGGTAGATTCGGTAGGAGACACAGCGGCCAATCCGATCATTATAACAAAGAGCGATGGCTACATGCCGCATACCAAGATCCTGTTTCCCGTGGAAAATCTCGGCATCAGAAAGATCTTTTGCATACGTTGATATGGTCGTCGAATCAAAATTGAAAGGCTCTGTTTACGACATGTAGTGATTCCTCTTATGTGGACAAATAAATGATTGGAGCACTTCTCTATGTATTCACTACCTATGGTGTCTTTGCATTGTGATTGAGCCCCCATCCTGAAAGCTTGTAGAGTATGTTTCAAACTGTAATCAATACACTCTGAAAACAGAGCCAATTGAAAAAGCTTGATCCTCCCCGACCGGTATTTCGCTTCCGCTGTAGCTTGAGAAACTGAAGCACCTGCTCCTCACCTATGGATGCAAGTAAACCTGAGCTGGTGGAGGAGGGAATGGTGAGAGCAAAGAGATGTTCATGGGAATGGTCAAAAAAGGTGAAATCATCCAAGGCTGCCCCATGAGTGAGGATCATATAATAGGCAAGTGAACGAATCCGTTTTGATTGCTGAGTCCCAAAGACTGTTTCAAGATCTTCAGTAAACCCCTCACGTTTGCACAGCAGGCCCAAAAGACAGGCAGCTCCTGCCTTCTTTTTATCCCCACAAGATCGGTAAGTGCCGAAGGCTTTGCCTTCTGCTTCAGCTGCTTGGTATCTGATTTGAGTGTTTCCAGTTCACTCGCAAGCTTACGCTTCTCTTCCCGCTCAAGGTAGAAACGATTTGGGATAAATTCACCAGCTACTTCTTTACCGATACATGTTTTGAACTGTCTCGGGTAGGGATATTCAGGAACACGTTTACACTCAGTCTCATATACGGCTAAGGAACCGTTAGGATTGCTTCTTTTGGTAATATACATACAGCCTTTTGTAGTACATATATAGTGCTACAAGAGACAAAGAAACACAAGCAAATCATTGAACATAATTATATATTTTAAAAGAATTTATATCGATATATAAGATTCTTGAGTCATTTCTGTACTGCAATCGCTGAGAGGATTGGATTTAATCTCTTTCTCTCCTTTAGATAATCTTCAGGAGAAAGATTGGGTAGTCAAAGGATATAAGAGAAAGCAGTCTTTCTCGAAATCTCTCATTATACAGTACCCTAACTCGTTTTTATAGATTCAACCGGTCAAGATCATAGATGAAGAGTGCCCCGGCAAGAGTGTCGGCACTGCCTCCCGGGCTGATGTTCATCTTGCTGAAGTCTCTGTCCATATCCCCCAGGATCTCCATCTTCCAGTCAGAGGCAACCCCTCCTTCTCTCAGATAGGACATGGCCCGATCCTGTGCATATCGAAGCATATCCAGACCACATCTCCCGGCGATGTTCGTATCTTCAAAGTTTACCATATTCTCCATCAGCACCTGCAGTGCTGATGCATTCAAATTGTTGGAGAATGGCGAACCTTTCAGGGTCATACGATCTTTGAGATGCTCTGCCGCTTGGAACACTGCCGGGAAACCTGCCTCTGCTTCCCCTCGTGCACCCGTGATCCCTTCTCTCTCATAGAGAGTCTGACCATAGGTAGCAACTTTATCTTGATCTGTGTCGAGCTCCCTTGAGACCAGTCCTGTACACATCTGTCTTATGATCCCTGATAATTCAAGATCCGTTACATGGGTGTGCCGGTATCCTGTAGCTCCGCAAATTAATCCGATGGAGAACAGAAGACCTTTGTGCGTATTGATCCCGGATGTGGCAGAGAACATCTTCTTTTCTCCTTCGATACCGATTCGCTTCAGCAGAGGAAAAAGCTCCTTGATAGGTTTCTCCTGTGAAAAGTCCATAGCTGCCTTCGTCAGGGCCGCAAAAGTATCTCCTAAGGCAGAGGTTGAACGGACAAAGGTCTGCAGGTCCATGTCCTGATGTGCACCGTTCGAGATTCTGTCCACTAATCCCGGTTTCGGCGTGATGAGGACCTCTGCAATCAGGGCTGCCTGAGCTACCCGTCCGATGATTCCCGGTAGCCCGCGCTCAAAGGTCGGCACCGCATATATTGCTGAGGGTAGATTCTTCGCCGTGAGAGAAGACAGAAACTGTTCGCAGATCCTGATCTCTTCGATGTGAGTTGATCTAGTGATGAGGATTTGTATATGATCAGTTAGCTCTGAGAGACTATGGTGTTGCTCTCTTGCACAGATAACAGCCGGTTTCCTGCAGATCAGACATGAGCGGAGCCCCGAGTCGCGCGATAGTTTCTCTCCTTTTGCGTTGAAGACATCGATGTCATAGAGTCTTCCGATTTCAGTAGATCTTTCGAAATCTATACTACGCTGTTTGACCGTGGCAGCAGATCGGTCAGTCCGAAGCAGTGCGAAGGGTCCGGCGTGCTGGTTCTCCAGATAGACCAGATGTGCATCTGTCAATCTCATGACCTGTGATACAGCTTGAAGATGCACTGCCTTGTATGTCCGTGAACTTTTGATCGGTCCTGGGATATTCAGCGTCACTTCGATGATCGTGCTACGGTGCTCCCGGACTGCTTCGCTGATCAGGTGTGATCTTTTTGTTCTGTCATTGAGTATCTGCTGGTACAGGGAATTCTGCTTCATGGGTCCTCTACAGATGTAGCATACCGGAATAGAATATTCCAGTATGCTGCAGGAGGTATTATTGTCGATTCTTGGATGATGCTATCGCTGATTTCACGATAGGATATCCTATTGACAGAATTGTCAAACCAAAGAGCACGAGACTGATGGGTGAGTTGAAGAAAATGCCCAGAGAACCATTTGATATGGTGAACGCTCGACGGAACGATTGTTCCATATTATTGCCGACGATCACCGCTAGGATCAGAGGCGTGGTCGGCAGTTTCGCTTTACCCATGAGATAGCCAAAAACGCCGAAGATCAGCAGGATGTAGAAATCCATGATGTTGTAGCTGATAGCATAGGCTCCGACAAAGGAAAGACCTAAGATGATCGGGTAGAGTATCTTCGGGGGGACAGAGAGTACTCTCACCAGTCCGCCTGCAAGAGGGATGTTCACAAACGCAAGGATGATGTTACCGAGGAACATACTTGCGATCAGTCCCCAGACAATCGTAGGCTGCTGCTGAAACAGCAGAGGCCCGGGTTTCAAACCGAGGATCATAAGAGCTCCCATCATGACTGCGGTAGTTCCTGATCCGGGGATCCCCAAAGTCAGCATGGGGATCATTGCTCCGACAGAAGCTGCGTTGTTCGCAGACTCGGGAGCAGCAAGACCCTCAATGGCTCCTTTTCCGAACTCCTCTGGATGCTTCGAGAGCTGGCGCTCGTTGTTATACGCCGTAAGAGAGGCCATGGTGCCACCTGCTCCGGGAAGAGCCCCGATGAAGAATCCCAGAGGTGCACTCCTGAGTATCGGAAGGACAGATAGTTTCCATTCTTTCTTCGATATCCATATCTTACCAAAGTCATGCTGAATATTGACTTTCCCCTCTTTGATGTTTTGAAAACTCTTGAAGACTTCTCCGAGTGCAAAGATCGCTATGATCACGATAAGGAAATCGATGCCTGACTGAAGTCCAAGAATCCCGAAGGTGAATCGGCTGACTCCTGACTGAGCATCGATACCGATAGTAGCGATCATCAGTCCGATGATCATAGAAATGAATCCTCTCACACGGTTTCCCTTGTTCATGGTAGCGGTCGCTGCAAGAGCGAAGACATAAAGCTGCAAATATTCAGCTGAACCGAATCTGATGGCGAATCGAGCTACAGGGACAGCTACCAGGACCATGAATACAGTCGCTATGATTCCTCCTATAAATGATGCGATCGCACTGATGGCAAGTGCTGCCTCTGCACGTCCCTGCTTGGTCATGGGATATCCATCGAAAGTAGCAGCGACTGCAGCTCCGTCACCCGGTGTGTTCAGAAGGATCGATGCTCTCGAACCCCCGTACATTGCACCATAGTAGACTCCTCCCATCGTGATCAAAGCAGCGACTGGCCCCATGCTGAATGTCAGCGGGAGCAAAACCGCTACTCCGGTCGCAGGTCCGATACCTGGAAGCATTCCGATAATGGTTCCAAGGACACCTCCGATGGTGACCCACATGATATTCATTGGCTGCAAAGCTACCGTGAACCCCTGCATTAACTGCATGATGCTTTCCATATTACCTCCTAAAATCCTACAACTGGCATCATCGGAAGATAGACCCCAAGCAGTTTGTTGAACAGAATGTAAACGAGCAGACTGAAGATAAGAGATATCATCAGTGCCATTTTCCATCTACGCTTACCATTGAAGAGCAGCAGTTCCAGAAAGAGAAAGACCATCGTTGACAGGACGTACCCGAGTCTGCCGAACAGAAGAGCATACAATGATCCATTTGCAATAGTCAATATAATCTGTTTTGTATGAAAGTTGAGTGAGAATTTCTGTTCCCTTTTCTCCTCTGCAGGAATATTCTGCTTTACCGCAAGGTACTGTTGAATAAAAAGCACCACTCCGAGAGCCACCAGGATCGTGCCGAGAGCATAGGGAAACACCTTAGGTGCATTGGGCATACCAATCGCTGCTTTCGGCAACATGGCTGTCATGATGCAGTAGATAAGTCCCAGCGCTATACATACAACTGCTACGAGGATCGAACCTTTCTGAGCAGCTGTTGGCTGGAATGATGATTGTTTCATAAGAAATTTCTCCTTGGATAGAGGGGCAGGAGTCTATGACTCCTGCCCGTTTCTCTCTTGAACAGATCCGTCAAATTATTTGATCATTCCGATCTCTTTGAGTATATTCTTGTAATTAGCATTTGCTGTATCGAGAAATGCTGCGAATTCAGGAGCGTCCATGTACGCATCATCCCATCCGTTGGCCTCTTTAGCTTGTGCCCATTCCGGAGTCTTGACAAGTTCTTTCAAAGTCTTTCTCCAGTAGCTCACTGCATATTCAGGCATCTCTGGAGGTCCGAAGAGTCCTCTCCAGTTGATGAATGTTGCATCGATCCCCTGTTCTTTACAGGTCGGGATCTCGGCGACCACCCCGCTTCCTACTCGATGGTCAGCAGTCTGTCCGAGTGCTTTCAAGTCTCCCGATTCGATAAGGCTCGCGACTTCTGAAAGACCGGTTGAGAAGAGATCGATATGTCCACCTAGGACCTGAGCGACTGCTGAGTCATCGAAACTGACATAATCGATCTTATTGAGATTCTTCACTCCTGCCGCTTTTGCCATGAGCAGGAACTGCAGGTGATCCATGGATCCGGCTGAGGAATTTCCACCAATCTTCACACCTTTTATATCGTTTTTCAGGACGTCCATGACATCTGCCATGTTGTTGTAGGGTGAATCAGCTGCAACGACAAAACATGCATAGTCTGCGATCAGGCATGCAAGTGGCGTTACATCCTTATAGCCGAGGTCTGTTGTTCCATTGAGTTTAGTCAACAGAAGAGGTGATGAGTACACGGTGATGGTTCTATCCCCTCCTTTCATTTCCTGAAGGCTTGCAAGGTGTACTGAACCGCCAGCACCTGGATTGTTACGAACCGGCATCGGGACGTTTACGAGTTTCGTGTCTTTGAGGACTCTTGCAGCGGTTCTGATTGTCAGATCCCATCCGCCACCTGCTCCACCGGGTGCTACGAAGTCGAGGTTACCGCTGGGATAGTTCTCCGCTGAGGATTCTCCCTGTCCATTGGCAAATACTGCTGCTGAGGCTGAGAGCAGTATGCATGCTACTGCTAGAACCATTATGAGTCTGGATACTTTCATCATTTCACATTCTCCTTTTGTTTTTATATACAGCCTTGTCAGGCGTTATATGTTAAGATTTAATCTTTCTGACCACATCAAGGATAGTACCATCCCGGTACTCGACTACAGCGACGACTTTATCATCGAACTCGATCGGTTCGGGGATACCTGTTATCTTCTGAGCTTTAGCTTTTAACTCATCGATCGGTATGATAGGCAATCCGCAACTCTTGAGCTGCTGTTCAACGGCTTGCCTTC
>CAYYPJ010000139.1:0-7214 GCA_964473495.1 uncultured Spirochaetales bacterium | reverse complement strand
CCCGTATTTGGGAAGCTTTCCCCATACTGGAGGAAAAACGTGCTTCAGTAAAACTGGTACTTACCAGCCCTGATGGGGATCAGGGTTTCCCGGGAAATCTGGATGTTGCACTGACAGTCACGCTGACCGAGGAAAATGAACTCTTTTTTCTCTATGAGGCTGTTACGGATAAGCCGACTTGTGTCAGTCTGACAAACCACACCTATTGGAATCTCTCAGGACAGCCGGGGGTAAAGACGATCTATGATCAGCAGCTGCAGATCAACGCCGATCATATCCTTGAACTTGATGAACATCAGGTAGCGACGGGGAAGTTTCTCCCGGTCTCCGGTACCCCATTTGATTTCCGGACTATGAAGCCTATTGGGCAAGATATCACCAGGATCAAGACAGATCCGCAAGGATACGATCACAACTACGTGCTTGCTGATCGCAAAGGTGTATTGGAAGCTGCAGTGGTATCTGACCATGTGAGCGGCAGGAGGATGAAAGTCCTGACGAATGCCCCGAGTCTGCAGTTCTATTCTGACAATTATACCTTGGATGCACCCCATAGGGCACTCTGCCTCGAGGCAGGTGAGCTGCCAGATGCAATGAACCATAAGAACTTTCTCTCCCCTATCCTGAGACCGGGAGAATTCTATCGGCAAGTGACGATCCATAGTTTCTCTGTTGATGCATAAGATCCTTGTACCGTGGTACTAGGAAGAACGAAGCAGCTCCATATAGTATCTTGGCTCAATCGAACCTCTTGGGATTAATAACTCATCCAGCAGGGAATAGAGGCGTTTTTGTGTAGCCTTGAGTAATTGGCTCTTCGTTCGACCTTCCGGGGGAAGGAGGACTTCCAGTTCTATGAAATCTCCCAGAGATGTCACATGCCAGAGCTCAATGTTCAAATCATCCAGATGGTAAAGATATCCCTGTTTCTCTTTGTTCACATATACGGTATAGCCCAAAGAGGAAAAGAACGTACTGCAGGATCTGATATCAGAGACAGTGAACTCTATCTCTTCGTTCACTTCCATGCTGTCTATGCGGTTTTTGATCTTTCGTGTTATGAGCCCGATCCCACGCTCCTGACGAAGTCTAAAGAGTGTCGTATCAGGATCACTTCCTTCCCGGTAGTAATAGGTATCAATCTTATGCAGTGCTTCAGGGAAAGAGGTATCTTCTCGCAGTTCTATCCTGTTCTTAAGTTGTGCAAAATCATACACATGCGCCTTGATCTCTACTTCTGTCATTATTCCTTCCAGGGAAAGATCATGCCTTTCAGTGATCGCTGTCCGACCTTTTCCCGTTCATCCAAAAACAGCACACTCCAGGGAATATGCTTTCTATCTGTCTCAGGGTTCTCTTCGAGATAATCATACTTATACATCAATAACTTCAAGGCAATCTGATGGGACAGAAGTATGGAAGAAGCACCGGGTACCAATAATGCGGTCACAATTGATAGACCCGCATTGAAGATGGTATAGAAGAATAAGAAGATGGAGAACCCCACATTGTCCAGGAAGAGGATGAATGACTTCTTGAGAGCTTTCAGAGGTGTATCGCGCAGTTGTGCACACACTGGGAGGAAGTACATAAGGCTTATAATGCTTATAATGGTTATCCAAAAGAGCAGTGCCACGATAATAGTACCAATGATGGAATTCATAGACATATAAAAAGGAATGACCACCGTCATCAAGAGGATCAGTACTGCATTCATCCATGCCAGATTGAGTGAATAGGGTAAAGCTTCTTTTGTGTGCGTCCAAAAGTCTGCGAAGGACGGTCTTTTATACCATGCATACTCCTTTGCAAAGAATGCTACACCGCCGAGGCAGATATGAAGGAACACATACCATACGAGTAAAGCCAGTATCCCTACTGCGATATTTACCTGGAATAGGGAGTATGCTCCATACCCGATCGCTAAAACACCGACCAGACAGACATTTACGAGAACAATAGAGATCAGATTATCCCATCCGTCAAAAAAAGATTTCTTTATATAGAATCCAATCATAGTATTGTTCCTCTCCCCTATCCTCATCATCGTTATGTACTAATCTAGTGCTACTTTACTCCAGACGTCTACCAAATGCAAGCACCTTCGTATGATAAAGACCGGCTCGGGAGGTATCGACAGGGACTTCTTCAAGCAGTGAGAATCCCGAATGCTGATAGAATGGCACTGCCTGGGTATTCTGGTTCATCATTTGCAGATGCTCTCCTCTTATCATGGTGCTCCGTAAGATGCATAATGAATCGTTCAATCAAACGACGCCCCCCCCGAATGATACTCCGTCAATACGCTGATATAAAGAGGTACCGGATAGTCAGCAACATATGGAGCAAACGGAGATAATACCGATAAGATCATCTCAGGTATGGCACGCTGCATCCATACTTGTTTCGTGCCGGCTTCATACCTATCTGACCGATACGTATAGATGAGACGATGATAGATCTTCGGGGATCATCGTTTCAGTGAAGTTTGCAAGCTGTTTCCTTGTATTCATACTCGATCACCTTGTCACCATCTTTTGCGGTAAAACAATTCTCCGGCTCATAGGTGAGATACTACCATGCAGAAAAACACCTAAGAAGTTTCTCATCAGAGATACATCCTTTCTCTCCGTAAGATCATCACTGAAAAAGCCTGTAGGATAGGTACTATGTAAGACATAAGAGATATATGTCAAGACATGAATGGTTCAACTACTATTGAATCATTCATCAGCATCCTCCCTACTCTTCTTTGCGGCTAACTGCAGTAAGATCGCCATAAGAAAAAGGAATATCCCAAAAACAACCAATGTTATACCAAGGCCTTCCCGCTCAACAGCAAGACCGAACAGCGGTGCCATTATTGCGGTAACAAGAGACTTCACCTGAGATTCTCCAGATAATCCGGTTGCCATGACAGAGCTTTCAAAACGATCACTAAGATAATCTACTGTTAACGGTCCTCGTACATTCTTTATCATATAATAGATAACGAATGCCGCAACAGCTATATATAAGTTACCCGATATATAGGAGAAACCTGCAATACTGATCACCACTGCTCCGAGGATGAACGAAGCGTTCAAGCCTCTCTCCGTCTGGTGCAGTATATGCTTTATTCTCCCGGCACTCCTTGAAGCGGTTGAAGTCAATAAGAACATGAGTGTGTAGACAATACCAATAAGCAATGCAGAACGCTGTTTCCCGCTGAAGGCTAAAAAGAGGGGTGCTGTGAGTGCAAGTTGCTCGATAATTGGCTGGAGATAATCTTTGATTGTCTTGAAGAGCCCATCAAACATACTAAAATTTAGTATTCCTCTGCGTAATTCTTTTGAACTGATGCTAACTTTCAGGCTGGTAAAACTATGAAGCAGCTGTTTTTTCCACGCTAATGGTTCGTTCAAAGGCATTCGGCCATCTTCCACAGAGAAATCAAGTTCTTTTGGATAGCTGATCATGAGAAAAAGCCCCATAATATAGGGGATGATAGAGAAGAGGAATACGATTCGATAATTGCCTGAGTAAAAGACCATGACAGCTCCAAGAGCAGCTGAGAGCGCAGACCCAGTCTGAGACCACCCTCTTGTGTGTCCATAATAGTCGGCCTTAAGATGGAGGAGACCTTTCAATCGTAGATGCTCCAGGATCATAGCCTTGTGGGTACCGGTTCTGAATGCCTCTCCAAAGGCAAAGAAGACCATCGCTATGATATAGACCCAATAGTAGGGAAAGAGGTAGAACAGCATGAAAGAAAAAATATAGCTGATAAAGCAGAAGATCATACTCTTTCTTCTTCCAAAGGTATCAGCAATGATTCCTGACGGGATCTCCATAAAGTTGGTCACAATCGCTCGTATAGAGAAGAGTACGCCGATCAATGTATAGCTGATGCCCATCTCACAGAAGAAGAGTAAAAGATACGGATCAAAAAACCGTAGATTCTTCAGGAACCCGTAAAGTGAGAATTTCCAATATTGTGTATCGCGTTCAAATCTATCCATTGTCTTCTAAGCCTTATCTGCATTGATGAATAAAGTAGTACTGTGACCATCTTACTATATTTTATGATATATGGGTATTATTTGAATGAAAAGAAAAAAAGTTAGTGGCGAAGGGATTTGAACCCCTGACCGAACGGATATGAGCCGTTTGCTCTACCGACTGAGCTACGCCACCACGATTGAACGATATTGTTCTCTATGTGTGTTCGTTCGGTATATACACCATACATACAACGAACTTTCCGTACTATAGCAATGAAGAGAATTCATGTCAAGAATCTTGATCAGAAAATCTCATCTCAATATGGGCAATTTTCCAGATGTCATCCTCTTCCAGCAAAAAGATAGTCCCGATTATTGAGTCATGCTCTGTATGATCGGCAAAGAAGAGGCGAAAAGGCAGCTGCAGCCCATCAGTCTCAGTTATTTTTCCAATGCGCATATCTTCTGCCGGCAGTCGTGAAAAGAGTGTATCGCTATAGAGCGTCTGCAGCATATATGCAGACTCATCTGCCAGCAGGTTAAGATGTTCTTCCGGAGATATCTTCTGCAAAAAGAAAGATTCTAACAGTTCTTTCACTGCCGAAGGCAGTGTAGTTTGTTTACAGAGAGGACCAAAATAGGTATCCTGCGGTTGAATCCGGTCTGTCTGTATCATCGACAGCGTATCGATGAAATCTGATTGAGCGGCATACAACGACCCAAGACAGAACAATCCAATGACAAGAGATACAATCTTCTTCATCTTCACCCTTACCATATCTCATTAGTTAACTTGAGATTACTATAGTACATATCTCATGCTTTGCATAGAATCAATGAGGTCTGTGCTGTAGGCTTCTCCGATACCGCCATCAAATCAACTCTTCCCCTAGACAGTAAAGACCTCATTGCGATACTATGATAGGCATGAGAGATACCATGCAGGCGTTATACAACTATGTGACAGTATCCTGCACAGAACCGGTAAGAGATCCCCTCTGGGGAACGATCTTGTTTCCTCCTGGATTTATGCAGTTGCGGCAGGTCCATGAGTTCCAGAAGTTATCACGTATCAAACAACTCGGTCCTACCCACCTTGTCTATCCAGGGGCTGTTCATACTCGTCTCAGCCATAGTATGGGGGTCTATGAGATAGCAAGGAGAATGCTGCTGGTATTGATGAAGCATCCTGATCCTCACTTCTCTCCTATTTGGAGTATGACTGGAATCAAATCTTTTCTCTCTGCTGCTCTCCTGCACGATCTCGGGCACTTCCCGTTCACCCATTCGCTCAAGGATCTTTCTCTTACGAGTCATGAGACTCTCGCAGCAGATATCATTATGAATGATAAGCAGCTGTACAGAGTCCTCAAAGAAGAGATCGGAGCTGATCCCTGGATGACGGCGGCGATCATTGATGATTCCATTGATTCAGATTCAGCAGAGGTGCTGATGTACCGTACCATTCTGTCGGGAACGCTGGATCCTGATAAACTTGATTATCTCAATAGGGATGCATTCTTTTGCGGAGTTCCCTATGGGCTGCAGGATGTAGACTTCATCCTCACCAAGATCCTATTGACGGATCACGGGACGTTGGGCATTGAAGAGCTGGGTATCAGCAGCATTGAACATCTGATCTTCTCAAAATATCTCATGTACCGAAATGTCTATTGGAACAAGTCTGTCAGGAGTGCTACCGCGATGATCCGTAAGGCTCTATACCTGGGGTTGAACGACGGAGTCATTACGCCGAAGGACCTTTATGGACTGGATGATGAGACATTCAGGCAGTCACTCACGGTCTGCGATTATCCTGCATTCTCCGTGATAAAGCAGGTCACTAATAACCAGCTCTATCACTTGAATCTCACCATACCCTTTGAGAAGGCTGCTCCCTATAGAGAAAGGCTTCGTGATCATACAGCGAGGTTCACGGCTGAAGAAGCTCTTCGAATGCGCATAAATAAGAAGGTACGACATGCTTTAGCACCATGGCAGGTAATCATCGATATACCGGAACCTATATCATTCGAATCACACGTTGAGATAGTATCAACGTCGGAAAAGAATACCACATTTCTCGATACTGAACCTATCTTCACAAAACCTGTCATTGACCGGTTCACACAGGTACTCACCACCATACGGATCTTTCTCCCCTGCGATATCGCACTGAGCGAATCGGATCTGTTTGACGTGATGTCTTAAACTAAGGATACTGCATACAAATGGATCTACATAAGAAAGATCACCAAGCTAAACTACCCTATACAGACCTGATTGCCGGTATATATCCTCCATGGGTGTACCACTTTATAAAAAAAACCGGTAAAGCGATCAATACCTATGACATGATAGCTGATGGGGATAGAGTTCTGCTAGGTATCTCCGGGGGAAAAGATTCATTAGCTCTTGCTCTTGCTCTATCGCTGCGAAGGAAGTGGCTGCCTATAGATTATACACTTGAAGCCATTCACCTTAACTGGCAGGAATACCCGATAGCAAAAGAACATGTTACAGCACTGCACACATTCTTTGATGCTCTTGACATCTCATTCACCTCTATTGATGCCCATATGTTTCACCCCTCATACCAAAATGATTTTAACTGTTATCACTGTTCAAGGAACCGTAGGCGTATCCTCTTTGATGAGGCTGCAAGGCGAGATATTCGTCTCATAGCTCTGGGTCATCATGTAGATGATCTCGTAGAGACAACTTTGATCAATCTCTGTTTTCGAGGGGATTTCTCTACGATGCAGCCGGTTCAGGATTTCTTTGGCGGAAAACTCTTCATCATCCGTCCCATGATAGAGGTTCGAGAACAGGCCATTAACAGACTAGCTGAGGCCTATGACCTTCCAGTGATAAAACCTCCATGTCCCTTTGATCAGTCGAATATAAGATCAAAGATAAAACCAATTATTAAAGACCTTGCCAGAATAGACAAACTCACACGAGAACATATCTACAAGGCCCATAAACTCAGTTGTAGGGGTCCCCGTGCTAAACCGTTATATCACAACCCGGAGCCTCAGGAGAAACCGTGACAGGCTGCACATGGGACAAAACAGATATCAGAATGTTTAAGACCGAATGTTTTCCTAGTTTTACAGTTCAATTAATTTAACACAGTAAATGGTTTATGGTCCTCACAAGAAAAGGGAAAGTTTTTAAAATCCGAATCTGCATACGGGTGGTAACACCCTTTGATTCAGTTCAAATTTT
>CAYYPJ010000138.1:0-7396 GCA_964473495.1 uncultured Spirochaetales bacterium | reverse complement strand
GCTCAGGGTTCATCAGAACAGAATATAAGTGCAGTAATCAAAAATAGTGATTCGACTAAGGCATTACGTGCTCTGCATGCCGGATTCTTTCTGTCAAAGCAGACCTTAAGCATTGGGCTCATTGGTCCAGGACTGATTGGAACGACACTGCTTAAACAAATTTCTTTGGAATCAGAACGCCTAAAGCAAGAATTCAATGTAGATCTTAGAGTACGAGGAATAGCAAACTCAACAAAGATGTTACTTGATGAGCAGGGGGTTGATCTGGATAATTGGAAAGAGAATTTTTCGAAGTCTGCAGTGCCGGTTGATATGAGACGGTACACCGACCATATAGCAGCCGATTATTTTCCTCATGCAGTACTCATCGATTGTTCCACCTCATCAGTGATTCCTTCATACTATCTCTCGTGGATAGAACGCGGGATACATATTATCACACCAAACAAGAAGGCTGGGACTGCACCGTTTCCTGAATATGAGAAGTTGATGGATGTCGGTCGTAAAAATGGTAAACATTTCCTCTATGAGACGACTGTAGGTGCAGGATTACCGATCATCGGGACATTGAAGGATCTTATTCAGACAGGTGATCGTATTCGAAAGATAGAAGGAGTCTTATCAGGTACGTTAGGGTATCTCTTCTGGCGTTTCGACGGTACTATACCGTTTAGTCAATTAGTCAAGGAGGCCAGGGGCCTTGGCTATACCGAACCTGACCCACGGGATGATTTGACTGGTATGGATATCGTGAGGAAAGCTGTGATCCTTTCCCGTGAGATTGGTATGAACGTTGAGATCTCACAAGTACCCGTCTTGAACCTGGTACCTGATTATCTTATGCATGTCCCTTTGACTGCATTTATGGAAGAGCTGCATATCATTGATGATCATCTGCTTGCATTGCAGCAAGATGCTGAAAGAAGAGGAGAACTCCTTAAATATGTCGGAATCATAGAACCGGGAACAGATACCTGTAGAGTAGAACTGAAAGGGTACGCGAAGGATCATCCGTTTGCTCGTATATCAGGTACAGATAATATTGTTGCATTTACCACTGATCGTTATTATCAGCAGCCGCTGGTAATTCAGGGCCCGGGAGCCGGACCGGAGGTGACTGCCGGTGGTGTGTTTGCAGATCTGCTTCGACTTGGAGCATTCCTTGGTGCAAGATTTTAGGAAGGTTTATATGAATGATATACAACGTGTGACTGCTTTTGCACCGGCAACTGTAGCTAATGTAGCTGTCGGGTTTGACATTTTAGGATTCCCTATCCATGCTGCCGGGGATACGGTGACTCTGCAAAGACGATCTGATCGCAGGATTATCATAACTGATATAACCGGCGTGGATGGCTGTCAGGATCTTCCGCGAGAACCGGAGAAGAATGTATGCAGTTATGTGATACAGAGACTGTTCTTTGACCAGAAGGTCTCTTTTGGTGTAAATATAGCGATACGAAAGGGCATCCCCCTATCAAGCGGGATGGGAGGTTCTGCTGCAAGCAGTGCAGCAGCTTTGACAGCTGCTAATCAGCTGCTGCAAAAGCCTCTTTCGTCTATTGAACTGCTGGCTTATGCCCTGCTTGGCGAGGAACTTGCTACAGGTTATCCCCATGGTGATAATGTAACCCCTTGCCTGTTCGGAGGGTTTACTCTGCTGCGATCCATAGATCCGCTGAAAGTGGAACAGCTTCCCGTACCTGAGAATCTTACAGTTGCGCTGGTGCATCCTCATAAGAGACTTGATACACGATTATCACGAGAGGCTCTTGGTTCAACCTTTGCCATTAGAGATGTGACGCGGCAGGCAGCACTTCTTGCTGGATTTATTGCAGGATGTTATACCAACGATCTTAAGTTGATCGGAGAATCTTTGGAGGATGTTCTGGTAGAACCGAGACGGGCGCCTTTGATTGAAGGGTTCTCTGCTGTGAAAGAAGCGGCTCTTAAAGCAGGTGCCCTTGGTATGTCACTTTCCGGTTCAGGACCATCCGTATTTGCCCTCTGTGACGGGGCTGCAAGAGCTGATCGAGTGAAAGATGCGATAGTCTCCGTATGGGAGCATATGGGAATAGCGAGTGAGGCCTGGAGTGCTGATATAAGTGCTTCGGGTGCGTATGTCAGTGAAGCATAGAGGAGAAAGGAACAATGCAATATGTGAGTACGCGAGGTGCATCTCCGAAGGTAAGTGCCTTTGATGCAGTTTTACAGGGGCTAGCTCCTGATGGCGGTTTGTATATGCCCGAGAGTCTTCCTCTTTTGGATAGAAGAGTCTTAGATCAAGAACTTTCATATCAAGAAACAGCTGAATCTGTATTGAGCCCTTTCTTCGTTGGAGATCCATTGGAATCAGAGATACCATCCTTGTGTATTGAAGCTTTCAATTTTCCCGTACCGCTTCATTTTTTCAATGAGACAGAATCTGTTTTAGAACTTTATCATGGTCCTTCGTCTGCATTCAAGGATTTTGGTGCACGCTTTCTTGCCGGATATATGGAGAGGTCATATGCTGTATGTAAGAAGTCTCTGACTATTCTTGTTGCAACCTCTGGTGATACTGGCGGGGCTGTGGCTTCTGCGTTCTTTGGTAAGAAGCATCTTAAGGTGAAGGTACTCTTCCCGAAAGGGCGAGTCTCTATGAGGCAGGAGAAGCAGTTGACTTGCTGGGGGGGGAATGTTGAGACATTCGCAGTTCGCGGGGCTTTTGATGACTGTCAGATAATGGTGAAACAGGCATTCATGGATAGCAGACTCAAAGAGCAGTATGGATTGACATCTGCGAATAGTATCAATCTGGGAAGGCTGCTTCCTCAGAGCGTCTATTATGTCTATGCATCATTACAGTATCTTCGCCGTTGCGGAACCAAACCGGTTATCGTGATTCCCAGTGGGAACGTTGGTAATGCAGTTGGTGCTTTCTTTGCAAAAGAGATGGGTGCTCCGATAGAGAAGATCATATTAGCAGTCAATGAGAATAAGACGATTCCTGATTACTTGTCTTCCGGATTCTATAAGGCGAGGGAGAGCATAGCAACGATTGCAAATGCAATGGATGTAGGTGATCCAAGCAATATGGAACGATTGCGGTATATGTATCCTACGATTGATAGAATGCGTTCACAGACGAAGGCCTATAGTGTTACTGATCAAGAGATCAAGGATGAGATCGCTGCAATCTGGGAAGAGTACTCCTATGCAGAGTGTCCGCATACTGCAACTGCGGAGTATGTTCGAAAGAACTATTTGGATGATACACATTCAATGGTGATATCTACGGCACATCCGGCAAAATTTGAGACGATCGTAGAGCCGATCATCGATTCAGTGTTGCCGATTCCTGAGCCTCTTTCCAAGTTGCTTCATAAAGAGAGTAATTATAGGGAAATTAACCCGGTCATTGCTGAACTATTCCCGGAATAAGCCTAGATGATTCTGCCGGTAGGTCTTTTTCGGATAGCTAACGGGGTAACGGATCCTTCCCCAAAGATCTTCTCCATCTCCTGCGTATAGACTCCTATGTAGTCAGTTGGGATATACGCCTGTATCGTACCGGCAAAACCGCCGCCGTGAACACGGCAGGCACCTCTTCCCTCAAGAAACAATTCAGTACGTGCAAGAGCAACGGGAATCCCCTGTTCGGCAGGGCATGATGCAGCATAGAGATTTTGCAGGTATTGTGCTGAAGATGCTCCGGATTGTTTCACAAGTGAAATATAAGCGGTAAAGTCATTATCTTGCAGTCTTGTGACCATATTCATCGCACGCAGGTTTTCCTGTAGAAAGTGGTATGTCCGTAATACTGCCCGATCTCCGAGTGCTTTTCGTAATACAGGTATGGCTTCAAGGAACTCCTCTATCGTCAATTCTCGACAGTTCGACTTTCCAAGATAGGCAGCGACTGCCTGCATCTCATAGGGGATCGCAGCATATTCCGGAGTTAGATTAGTATGATTTCCCCCGGTATCAACAACCACAAGGGTATAATCCTGAGCATGAAAGTCATAGGAGAGTGGGGTGACTTGAGGATGTTCAGCATGATGAAAGTCGATTCCTATGATACCGCCATAGGCACATGCGAGTTGATCCATCAACCCTGAAGGTTTTCCGAAGTAGACATTCTCGGCATACTTTCCAAATAATGCAAGATCTATGGTACTACAGAGATTCTCATGATAGAGATCATTGAAGATAGTGCCAATGAGGACCTCAATTGCTGCTGAAGAGCTGAGCCCTGACCCTTTAAGTACTTTTGTGGAGGTGTTTGCTCGAAATCCTCTGATACTGCATCCCATGGATGTGAATCTCTCAGCTATGCCTCGCACGATAGCTTCAGTCCTTCCCTCTTCGGTATCTTTACGCTCCAGATCACTGATATCAATCACAACTGGATCAAACCCTTCAGAATCAAGTACAACTCTCATATCATCAGAAGAAGAGACAGCCGCAATTGTATCAAGATTGATACTGGCAGCTAAGACATGGCCATGGTTGTGGTCTGTATGATTTCCTCCGAGTTCTGTCCTCCCAGAGGTACTGTAGATTCGCGTATCTTGAGAGATCCCAAAGAGATCGATATGGCGATGGACAAGCGAAAGATAACGTCTATCTTGATTCTCCGGTGTATAGAGACTTCCATAGAGTTCGTTATAGTAGGGATGAAGGCTGCCTTTCTCTATGCGCGTCAGCAGTGCGGCCGTTGTTTCTGATTTCATTGATTATATATTCTCCGTATAATGGAGCTCTGAGAGTGCTCTCAATCGTTTTGCACTTGTTTCAGCAGTGATGTCCCGTTGCGGCATTGCCATCAGTTCATATCCCACCATGAACTTTTTAACTGTCGCTGATCGAAGCAGCGGTGGGAAATAGTGCATGTGCATCTGAACCATAGGGTACTCTTTTCCGTCAGTCGGTGCCTGGTGGATACCCATCGAATAGGGAAAGCTAGTTTGAAACAGGTTATCAAGGCGAATTCCTAAACGCTTTATGATGGAGGCTAAGTCTTTTTGTTCCTGAGCGTTGAGTTCGGGAAGACAGGAGACAGCCCTGGTGGGAAGCACCATAACTTCAAACGGCCAGACTGCCCAGAAAGGTACCAAAGCCACAAACGAATCGTTCTGAATGACGATTCGTTCATGCTGCTCCAATTCATATGCAAGATAATCACACAGTAAAGAACTCTGATATTTCTCATAGTAATCAGTCTGTTGTGCAAGCTCTTTGGCCGGGATGTCGGGCAGTTCTTCTTCTGCCCAGATTTGCCCGTGGGGGTGAGGGTTTGAACAGCCCATGACAGATCCCCGGTTCTCAAAGATCTGGACATGGTTGATAAAGGATTTTGCTCCTAGGGCTGTATATTCGTCAGCCCAGAGTTTTACTACCTGTTCAATAGCGGGGATATCCATTTTTGCCAAGGTAAGGTCGTGTCTTGGTGAGAAACAGATGACCTTGCATATTCCCCGGTCACTCTTTGCCTGAATAAGATTGTTTGGTCCTATGGTGATCGATCCGGTAGGTCCATCAGGAATAAGTGCTGCAAAATCATTGGTGAATGCGAATGTGCTGGTATAATCGGGATTCTTGTGACCTCCGGCACGTGTATTCCCCGGACAGAGATAGCAGTGTCCATCATAGGGAGGCAGTGTTTCTATTTGAGGTTTCTCAACCTGCCCCTGCCATGGTCGTTCAGTCCTGTGAGGAGATACCTTTACCCATTCACCGAGCAGCGGGTTGAATCTTCTGTGCGGATATTCCTGTAGATTCATGATAGATATTCTCCTTATGTTCTTGATTAAATAGATGTACACGTGTACATTACATGATATGCATAGAGTTGTCAAGAATAAGCAGAAAACAATCACCCGCAACATGGTTGCCAAAACTGCCGGCGTTAGTTCTGCAACAGTCTCTCGAGTCTATAATGCACCTCATCTGGTGAGAAAGAATAGGCGAGAGGCTGTTCTGCAGGCAGCATCGAAATTGGGGTATATACCGAATAAATCGGCGAGTGCCCTACGAAGAAACGGAACTGGTATTATTACGCTCGTAGAGATAGCGAAAGGGAAGCGTCCCTACTACTGGAATGATATGGCTGCTTTTAATTGGTTCTATGGCGAGGTGATCAAGTCAGCCAAAAAGACGATTGATTCGACGATGTATCATCTTACCCTTGAGACTATTACTGACTTGAGGGATCTGAACTCTCTTCAACATCAATGCGATGGGATACTCTTTTTTGATATTGATGATCAAAATGAGGTTGAAGCAATACAGCATCTTTCCATTCCGTATGTAGCTGCTCACCATACTTATGAGTATACGCAGCTATGGAGATGTTCCACTGATAATGTCTATGGGGGAAGGCTTCAGGCAGATGCACTTGCACGTAAGAATGTAAAAAGACCAGTCTATATAACAAGTTATATAGAGAGTGTGAATCCTCATGCAGAGAGATTGCAGGGGTTTCTTGACTACTGGTCTTCTCATGAGCATCATAAGGCGAAGGTGATCGAACTCGAGAGTGATACGCATACGTTCGACTCGATGATCAAGTTAGTATCTCAGACGATATCCGATGGAGCAGATGGGATTGCCTGTGTCAATGATGTATTACTGCTGCGGGTGCTGAATGTTTTACTGAAGGATCAATCCCTTAAAGAGTTGCCACTCCCCACCGTTGGATATGATGCTATTCCGTTTAGAGATGTCATTCCGTATAAATTTGCAAGTATCGATATCAAGCAGGCAGTGATCTATCAACAAGCTGCTGAACTGTTATTGAAACGGCTCTCTACGACGTTTTCTCAGAACGAGAGATCACACCATGTGATCATTGAGCCGGCTCTTGTGCCTGATTGAATTCTCTTGTCCTGAGAGATAGAGTTTGTCGGTTTTCTTGCGAAGTTCTTTCAAACGGAGTATGTGGTTATCAAGGAGGGCCTGTATAGCTTGCTCTATGTCATCTATCTCCCAGCTGGCGAGTGCCCTGAACCCGCGACAGGTAATATAAGCCGCTTCTGCCGCATTTCTATAGAGGCTCTCCCCATAGAGGATTCGTGCAGCATTTCTCTTTGAGAGCCGATGAGCATAGTGTCGTATAAGATCTAAGATCTCTTCCCCCCCCATCAGGAAACGTGATCGCACAGCTGTTGCAGACATCACAGCCGAAACATGATGATACTTCCTGTCCGAATGTATAGTCGGTGATGGTCATAAAGCCCATCTATATCTTGGGCAGGATCTCAGCGTGAAGAATTTTGAATCCAGCAAGCTCATGGAAAGGGCCCAGCAAAAGAACATAAAGGTGGATGAGGTCTTTGATACGATGGAAACACAGGGAGTCTTTGCCCTCGTCTCATCAAGGCCAATTGCAAAAGACAGAATCCTTCCCACATAT
>CAYYPJ010000137.1:0-7401 GCA_964473495.1 uncultured Spirochaetales bacterium | reverse complement strand
CAACTTAACGTTGATATAAGGTGCGACAGCCTCTTTGATGACTTCAGGTGCGACAACCTCTTCAGCGACCTCTGGTGCGACAGCCTCCGGGACGACTTCAGGCACGACAGCCTCCGGAACGACGACTTCTTCTTTTACAGGTTCAGGAACCACTTTTAATTGTTCTTCGGGTGCCTTTGTCTGACAACCGACTAGGGATATGATCAAGGCTAAGCCGACCATAAAACGCAAAAGTGTTCGCTTTTTCATATATTCCCCCTAATTACATTATTCTACTGTAGTATACCATTCGTATGATATAATGCATTTACCATCAAATCAAGCTTTTATTGCGGTTATTACTATACCACAGAATTCTCAACTTGTATTATCTATCTTAACAAATGATTTGTAAATCACTAATATAGAAAAAACATATTCTTGTATGAGAATTTATATATTTAAAGCAAGTTCAATAGTAGAAGTTACAGTAATATTATAGGAAAACCCAGCATATATCCCGGAAAATACAATAATTTTATTGAGTAAAAGATTATGTATTGACACTGATATACCAATTTTTTGCCCGTAATAAAAGTTAAAGACTAGCCCGTCCGCCGAATATATGGCATATTCGGCACAGAATGATACCTTTATGGTAAAATCATTCAACAGATGGAAGATCTTCCCATTTTGTGGTGTAACAACCTGATAACATAGTTCTCCGCATTCTGCAATTGTCATTGTTCAGGTTGCCTCCACAGATAATCACATCTTTACCATAGCGTTTCTGCATCCGATAAATCGTATCGGACAACTTACGTTTCTTCTCCTTTCCCAGATTAAAGAAATCCCTCTGATAACGATCTCCACCATCAATCCCGGAGAGATAGATACCAACTTTTGCATAGGATATCCCCTCTATGAAGATTGCCTGAAGGCCCTCCATAGCAGGACCAATGATATCAGGAAGATATGCTGTGGGAGAGGGAAGCCGTAACGTCATACTGTTATTGTAGTAGTCCTTCTTATACCGGTGTGTCTGCACAAAGACCGTAACAACTGTAGCCTCAGGACCTTGGTCTTGAAGCTTCTTCACAGCTGTCCGGGCATATAGTGTTATCGCATTCTTAAGCGTATAGAGATCACTAACCCCATGGCTGAATCCCCGAGATGAGAAAATACCTTTTTTATTTACCGATTCAATAGTGCGATCTATCGCATCCATACCTCGCAGTTCCCATACCGTTCTCAGAGATACCATTGTCAGATGTTTTTTTTATCCAGCCATCAGCACATGTCCGCAGCTCATAGGCATTGAGGACTCCCTTCATATAGAGAAAACGAGATTTTCCGGCACCAACACCCCAAATATCTATCACATTGACCTGTTTAAGAATCTCAGGCTCCATCATCTCAGTAAGGCAGTAGACCCCATCTGCCGTCTCATGAGTTTTTGCCCATTTGTTTGCAATCTTTGTCAAGGTCTTCGTACGTCCAAAACCTACAGACACTGGAACTCCTGCGAGGCGAAGGACTTCATGACTAATAGTTTTCCCTAAACTGACCAATTGATCAACAGGACACTTCGTAAACAGAAATGCCTCATCAATAGAATAGACCTCTACCGGATCTTCGAAGGATCGTATCACATCCATAACTCTGTTTGACATATCTTGATAGAGAGTATAGTTAGAGGAAAAGACAGCAGTCCCAACGCTCGCTAGTCTATTACGGACTCGAAAATAAGGAACTCCTCGTTTAATTCCCAACTGTTTCAACTCGCGACTCATTGCAACTAGACATCCATCGTTATTCGATAATACTGCAATAGGGACCGAGTCAAGATCAGGGCGAAAGAGACGTTCGCATGAAGCATAGAAACTGTTACAGTCGATAAGTCCAACCATTCTTATCTCTTTCGATATTGCCGAACGATCGAGGTTACGACCCCGAAGAGACAGAAATCTTCTTCTGGACCTATGATGATGTTAGGATATAGATGATTCTCAGGTTTGAGGACAACACGTCTATGCTGCTGGAAAAAACGTTTGACGGTAAACTCTCCATTGAGAGCGGCAACCACAATATCATGATTAACCGGGTGCAGGGACCTGTCAACCACGATAATATCTCCAGGAAGAATACCGGCTCCGATCATGGATTCTCCAGAAACCCGAAGACAGTAGGTAGAAGCTTTCCGGTGTATCAGCAGTTCATTGAAATCTAACCCCTCTTCAGCATAATCAGCTGCAGGAGAAGGAAAACCGGCAGATATAGAAGAAAGGTAGAGTGGAACACATTCTTTTGATAGTGTATCCTTCAGTAGTATACTAAACATTCGTTAAGTATACTATAATCTACTCAACCTATCAATAACTTCAATACCGGTAGGGCACATATCTCTGCTGCCAACTGTATCCACTGAGAAATCTTTACAGTATATCTGCCTTGAGACCGGATATGCAGAGAGATATGGAGGATTATCGCTTTTGATGATCATCTCATTGATGTCTTCAGGATCTTTTGTACCATCCAGCCATTGATGATAGCATTCCCTCATGAGAATAAGCGGCATACGATGTTTCGTATTATGAATCTGATCAACAATGCCAAGAGAAGGTATCGTTATTATTGAGAAACTACGATACTGCTTTCCTGTCTCCGGGCCATACCAATCATCAAAGAGCCCGGCAAATGCGAACAACGCCCCCCTTCTATGAATATAGAACGGATAACTCTTTCCTTGATAATCATGCGGTTCGAAGAAACCATCTACCGGGATAAGACACCGCTGCCCTTTCTTCATGGCAGAACGGAATGAAGGACGTTCCAAGAGGCTCTCTCCTCTAGCATTTAAAGTTTTATTCTGTATATTCAATGCCCCATGACGATCCTTTACCCACCGAGGAACCAGTCCCCATACAGCAGTTGTGATATGGTCGGGGTCCTCAGTGGTGATCACCGGCCATACAGGGTGGGAGAATCCTGATCTGTTTGGGTAGTTAATCCTATTCCCTCCCCCTGCAAGAGAGGGAAACAGATCAAAGATCGCGGCAAACTCACTCTCAAGAGCTAGACGCTCGACAACTAGAGACATATTAAAACACATGAGAAACCCTCCTGCACATATCATTATACTATACTGCTTAGTTTATTATACCTTTTAGAGCTCTACCGATTTTGTATCGGATGTGGTATACTTCGCTTATGTATACATCACAGACACTACTTTGGTATGATTTAGAGACATTTGGCCTTAATTCACAGTATGACCGTATTGCGCAGTTCGCAGCAATTAGAACAGATATGGATTTGGATATCGTACAGGAACCTATTGTATGCTATTGCCGTATTACACAAGATTATCTCCCTGATCCGTTAGCATGTCTTATTACAGGGATCACCCCTCAAGAAACACTTAAAAAGGGTCTGCCTGAGTCTGAGTTCATCAAACAGATCAATAATGAATTCTCAAAACCCAATACATGTGTGGTGGGATTCAATAGTATCCATTTTGATGATGAGTTTATCAGAAATGCATTGTATCGAAACTTTTACGATCCGTATCTGAGAGAATATGCCAGGGGGAACAGTCGATGGGACATCATTGACGTACTGCGGGCAACTCACGACCTGAGACCTTCAGGTATCAACTGGCCGAAGAATGAGAAAGGGAGGACTTCCTTTCGTCTTGAAAAGATCACCGAAGCAAATGGTATCAGTCATGAGAATGCACACGATGCTCTTGCTGATGTCTATGCAACAATCAGTGTTGCCCGGATGATCAAGAAACAGCAACCGAATCTCTACACATATGCATTCGACCATCGTCAAAAACTGGCTTTGAAAAATCTCGTAGATCTGCATAAACAACGCCCATTCCTCCATACAGCAGCAATTCATACCAATGATTATGGCTGTACGAGACTACTCATGCCATTAGCTGCAGATCCTCATAATAGCAATACTGTTCACTGTTTTGATCTTTCACAGAATCCAGAAGAATTCATCACTGCCTCACCGGAAAAGCTCAAAACAAACCATCATCTTATTCGGGTCACCTTGAATAAATGCCCTTTCATCTCTCCCTTAGCAGTTCTCACCGATGAGGTGGCAGATCGTCTTCATATTGACAAGGCTGAATGCCATCGTACCTATGTTCGTCTTCGAGAACGCACTGATCTTCCAAACAAAATTCATGCTGCATTCAGTATTCCCTATCAGGAATCATCATCTGATCCTGATTTTATGATATATACTGGTGGTTTCTTCAGTGATTCTGATAAAGATCGGTTTGAGATCATTCATGAGACTCCGCCGCAAAAACTTCTTTCTCTTCCCCTGCGTTTTGAAGACTCACGAATCCCTGAGATGCTCTGGAGGTATACCTGTAGGAACTATCTTGAGGTCATACCGGAAAAAGAACATAAGAAGTGGGTCAACTTCTGTGCCAGCAGACTCCTCTTCCCTCCGGGTAATATTATGATAAGCTATCAATTCTATACCAGAAAGATCGCAGAGAAGGCCGCAAGCAAAGAGGTATCAAGTGCCGATAAACTCATATTAAAGGAACTTGAGGAGTATGGTAAACAGATTGAGAACGAGGTTATCAAGGCTATATAAGCTAGAAGTTCCATAGATGGAACAGGTGAATAAACCTATATCCCACGCTCTCTTATGAAAAGTTCTCAGCTAACGAGTCATAATTGATGATGACGCACTAATTCCCTTATGGGACATCCTCTTCTTTCAAGAATCATTATGATTCAATTGATCACATTCATCCTTTTTGCTACTCGTTCAAAACTGTCCAGGGCATGGTCTAAGTCCTCTTTGGTGTGTGCCGCCGATATCTGTACTCGTATTCTAGCTTTGCCCTTCGGCACCACGGGATAGACAAACCCTATAACATAGATCCCTTCTTCCAGCAGCAGGTCTGCCATCTTCACTGCCTTTACCTCATCGTAGAGCATAACCGGGACAATCGGTGTATCACCATCTACGATATCAAATCCCAGCTCTTTCATCGCCTTCTTGAAATAAGCTGCAGAATGCATCAAACGATCTCGCAGGTCATGGGACTTTTCAAGTTTGTCTATAACGGCCAAGGTCCCCCCTGCAACTGCCGGAGCAAGCGTATTAGAGAATAGATAGGGTCTGGAGCGTTGGCGAAGGAACTCTATTAGCTCTTTTCTCCCAGATGTACATCCACCGCTGGCTCCTCCTAAAGCTTTTCCAAAGGTAGTGGTAATTAAATCAACACGTTCGGTAACATGGCAGTACTCACTTGTTCCCCTACCATGTGCACCCAGGAATCCACTTGCATGAGAATCATCAACCATGACAAGTGCATCATGAGTATCTGCCAAATCACAGATCGCATCTAATCGTGCTATATCACCATCCATGGAAAAGACACCATCGGTAGCAATGAGGCGATAACGCGCCGATGAGGACTCTTTGAGACACCGTTCCAGATCCTTCATATCAGAGTGGGCATAACGAAAACGTGCAGCCTTGCATAAACGGATCCCGTCTATGATAGATGCATGATTCAGCTGATCGGATATCAAGGCATCCTCTTCTCCCAGTAGTGGTTCGAACAATCCGCCATTCGCATCAAAACAGGCAGCATAGAGCAGAGTATCCTCAGTACCGAGAAAGGTACTCATCCGTTTTTCCAGTTCACTATGGAGTACCTGTGTACCGCAAATAAATCGCACTGAAGATAGCCCATATCCCCATTTTTCCATTGCTTCGGCAGCAGCGGCGATCACATCAGGATCATTGGCGAAGCCGAGATAGTTATTCGAACAAAAGTTCAACACCTCCTTCCCTTCTGAGATTCCTATATGGGCTCCCTGTGCAGTAAGGATTTCCCGCTCATGTTTATATAATCCCTGTTCTTCCAGCTCATGCAGCAAGTTCTGTAAATTCTCTTTCATTTCGCCAAACATGTTCTTCCCCCCTCATCCCTTCATAATTACCAATTCAATGCTATCCCATGAGACTGGCGGTCTTGCAAAGTATGAATCATATCCTCAGTCATAGTCCCAAGATCATATCTTGGCATCCAGCCCCACTCTACCCGCGCTGCATAATCTTCCAAAGAATTCGGCCACGAATCGGCAATGGCCTGTTTTAACGGATCTATCGCATAGGTCAACTGAAAATCTGGAATGTGATTTCGTATATAGGCAGCCTGCTCTTCCGGGCAAAAACTCATTGCTGTCACATTGAAGGCATTTCTATGGCGGAACTCATCCGCATCTGCTTCCATAATCTCAATTGCTGCATGTACCGCATCCGGCATGTACATCATATCAAGATAGGTATTCCCGACAAGTGGACATTCATATGCTCCTCGCGTGACTGCAGCGTAGTATATTTCCACAGCATAGTCCGTTGTCCCACCGCCGGGAGGGGTCATATTGGAAATAATCCCTGGATAGCGAACCCCGCGGGTGTCAACATCATACTTATGATGATAGTAATCACAAAGCAGTTCACCCGCTACCTTGGTTATTCCATACATAGAAGTCGGACGTTGAATGGTATCTTGCGGTGTGAAATCTTTTGGAGTCGTTGGGCCGAACGAACCAATCGATGATGGGGTAAAGACAGCACAATGCTCTCCCCTGGCAACTTCCAGAGCGACCATCAATCCATTCATGTTAATATCCCAAGCAGTCTGAGGATCACGTTCAGCAGTAGCTGATAGAAGTGCCGCAAGGTGGTAAATAGTATCTACTGAATGCTTTTGCACGATCTCATTCAGACCCCTCCCATCTCTACAGTCTATCTTATAGAAAGGTCCGGAAGCGATCAACTCTTTATTCACATCATCACGAATATCGGTAAGGATCACCTGATCACTACCATATCGGTCACGCAACGCAACAGCTATCTCAGATCCTAGCTGTCCAAGAGAACCATTGATTAGAATATTCTTCATTCCATAACCTCATTTTTGATTTCTTGACTAATTCACTCACTAGACATACAATATATCAATCACAAGTTCATTATAGTAAACAGAGTTTGATATGTCAAACTTTATTCACTATAATGAACTCATACAATTATCGAGGGAGGAAGTATGGGAAAGCCGCCAATGGTTGGTAAAAATATTCAGCAGCTGCGTACAGGGCAGAAACTTACATTGAACGTACTTTCAGAACGAAGCGGGGTCTCCAAAGCTATGCTCAGTCAGATAGAATCTGATAAAGTCAACCCGACTGTCGCAACTATATGGAAGATCGCCCAGGGACTTGGAGTCGAGATTCATATGCTGTTAGCAGGTGCTGCAAAACCTAAAAGAAAATTTCATGTTCACCGATTTGAGAATATCCCTACTCTCGATACCGACAATGAGGGAGTCCATATCCATGTCTTATCCCCCTTGGGTCTGGTCGAAGA
>CAYYPJ010000136.1:0-7406 GCA_964473495.1 uncultured Spirochaetales bacterium | reverse complement strand
ACTTTGATGATGTTCAGAACATTGACAGACAGGGCAGACATAGCAAATCCTATGGGATACACGCCGGAGAGCAGTTTAGAATTCTTAACGTGGCTGGAGCAAAAGATGGGAAAGGAAACATCCCGGCGCATGCAGGATATTGTAGAGGAGATGCAGGATTGGTGGATGCATGAGATCATAGAGCCGGCGGATGACCTGATAACGCCTGAGAAGATGAAAGAGTTGCAGGAAGCCCGGAGTATGGGTGTAGTTTATGCGCCGTATTTTGTTCAGAAGTATTTTTTGGACGGCAATGTGAGTGCAGCGTTGATGGGGCAATTGGGGACTTTGGAAGAAGTAATGAGTCCGCAGTTGATGTTTGTATTGAAGGGGGCCGCCATCATCCGGGCGCGTGACCATAATGCCGTGAAGTTGGAAGCAGCAGAGACCTTGTTTGTCAATGACCCTGAAAGTGATGAGATACATTTGGAGTATGGAGCTGGCGGCAGGCTGATCCAGCCGCCATCAAAAGCTGGACGAGAAATAGTATTCTACAAGAAGAAGGGTAAACTTCATGGGTGGTATGTTGATCCCTATGTAGCTGATTGTTTCAAATACGACACTCCCCGTGTGAACATGCTGGTAAACAAAATATTGGCTCCAGGTAACCGGGTGATCAAGGCATTGCATACTACCTATAATTTAGGTTTTGCCTTATTTACCAACCCGAAGCGAGATTTTGATCGGACATACAACAATTTATCATTCAAGGGTAAGAATGTGAGCGTCATGGAATTATTGCGGTTATATGCCAAAAATTTGAAGCATGCAAAAGCCAGGGCAAAAGGGGAAGCAGATGATGTGACCAGTTTGATGGAGAATGATGAGATGTTGTTTTTTAATTTGAGTGACTGGATTGGACGATACAGTGATTTGGAATTGAGTAAGATGAAGAGTGTTGATCAGATGATGCATAAGTATGGGGTAGAGGGAAATAATAAAAAGCCATGGATAGGATTGCGACCTGCCCTTTGGGTGTTAAATCAGATAAAGTATATCAATGATGTAATGGAGCCTCTTAGTAAGATGGCCGCCTATGAGTATTTGAAGGATGAAGTGGGTCCAGACAAGATTTTTAAGAGTCAGCGAGCTTTAGCCACATTTATCAGGGATCGTATAGGGACTCCCCCTTTCAACAAACAGGGTAGGAGTAGTACGGTAACAAACCAGGCGATGCTTTACAGCAATATCATGATACAGTCATATATACAGGATTTCAGGGCGTGGAATGATCCACGGACGAAAGCCGGGGTGCGCCGTAAAGTGGCGAAGAAATATGTATTGCGGACATTGTGGAAGATGGCTTGGGGAGCGGGAGCGGTAGGTCTATTGGCCTCTTGGCTGAATGGCGGCAACAAAAAAGAGAAGGAAGAAACCCGGCGTAAGATGGCACAAATGTGGGCCATGATCCCGGAGTACGACAAAACAAATTACACCGTGATCCCGCTAGGTATGCACAAGGGACGGTGTGTGTATTTGAGATTTGCCATGCACGAGACGGAAAGGCTTTTGCAGGCAGTAACGTGGAAGCTGTTGAATGGCGCCTTGGACATAGCTGATGGTGGAGATGCCCGGATGGTACTGCGTTCTGCCGGAGATGTGTTTGATTATGGTATTGGGCAGGTTCCTACGTTGACCCCCGAGGTAGGGATACCGTTGAAGTGGATAGGGTTGATGAGTGGTAAGCAGCCAATGGATAATTATCGTCAGCAACCGATAGTAAACGACACGGAGATGGATGCAGGAGGTATGGCAAAGGTAGCTCCGATGGCAATGTGGACATTGAATCAATTGGGCTATAGGAGTGGGTACAAGAGTTTATCCGGAGAAGATACGTTGGTGAAGTTAATCAAGCGATCTCCGGGATTGAACCGGGTAATAAAGATATCTAACTGGGGTATTGATGAAGCGTTGGACAAATCGCCGGAAGTCTCGAAAGTGAAGCGAGAATCTGCGTTAGCGAAGCTGCATAAGAAAGAGTTTATGAAGGATTATACCCGGGAGTATTTTGCGAAGGCAAAAGATGGTGGTTTGGAGATGAACTTTGATATTTTCAGTGGCAATTTGAAGATGATGGTAGAAGAATTAAGCCAAGGAGAAGATGAGCTAACACCGACGCAATTCAAGGAATTGGCAAAGTTATACAGCCGGCAGATTTTGAAAGCGAAGAGCAACCCGTGGGTAAACTCGTTGAATTACACACGAACGAATGATGAAAAGATGGCGAAGTTAGCTAAGATGAATAAGATGCTGACAATAGACCAGATGCGAGAAGTTTTGACTGTGTGCAGTTCTGCCGGGATATTGAGCAAAGTAAATGCTGAGATTGCATGGAAATCATATTTGTATCATAATAATTTATCGACAGGAGGGGAGAAATGAGACCTGAAGGGTTCAAATTTCAGCTACATGAGCTCGTATGCAAACACGTGTTGAAAAAGTATGGAGAACGTGCCTGGATGTTCATAGATCAGCGGGCAATTGACGTGTTGCACTGGCTACGGGAAGGAATTGGGAGGCCGATACAGATTAACACTTATGGCTTCGGCGGTACTGACACCCAAAGTGGCTTGCGGTGTAATCTGTGTAAGTTAGTACAAAACAAAACAAAAGCACAAAATCCCTACCTTAGTGCGCATGTTCTCGGCAAGGCGTGGGATTTGAGTGTAAAAGACATGACGGCGGATGAAGTGCGCAGCCTGATCGTAGAGCACATTGCATCCTGCCCGCATCCAATCCGACTTGAGCTTGATGTCGCCTGGGTGCATATAGATGTATATGACATGGGCATGAGGATAGGTTATTTCCGGCCGTAAAGCAAAGATCAGGGATTGATGACGGCATCCAGTGTGGGTGCCATTTTTTTTTGTTTGATTTTGGTTTGTAGTGAGCAGATGTTACGGTACACTGTTTCATATGAATCGTCGAAGATAGATTGATCGAGTTTATCCAGGGAGTTTACAGCATTGGCGAGGTCAATGCTTATATGGCCGAAAAGAGAGCGTGGGCGCATTTTATTGGTGATACTGAGATATTTACGGAGGAACACTTTTTTATCTGCTACGGAGAGCATTCCTAGCTGTGAGGGGGATTTGAAGTGATACAGCTCGAATGGTTTCAGTGATTTGAGATAGAAGTAGGAAGAAAGTTCCTTTTTAGGGAACAGCCATAAGGCTGCGATGAGGGCCAAGGCAATGAGTGTGACGCCGGATCGGTAAAAGGTTGAGAAATGGAAGTCAATGGGTGGCATTTTGGTTTGAGTGACTGACTGAGAGATGTTGTTGGCAGAGCAAAGGCTAAGGGGGCGTTTGATGTACCAGCTATATCCTTCGAGTCTGATGCTAGAAACAGGATAGAGAATGGAATGCAGTATAACAACGGCATAGACAATTAAAATACCTACCGTAATGATTTTTTTAACAGCCATATTATAGCCTCCTTTATGATAGAAAATAAAGAACGGAAAAGCGAGATAAACAGTTGAATAAACGCCATCAGTGGGTATCCGATGAGCTTTTGCCCTTACTCAGGAAGTTTATAATGGTTTTTTGTTGTGTCTCCAGCATATTGGTGAGTCGAGTAATTTCCGAGATAAGAGAGCCGTTGGAGGTAACCAATTTTGCAACAATGTCTGTCCAATGTGGTACGTCAGATTTTTTTTCATATTTATGTTCTTCAATTAGCGGCTCACTTTGAAACATGGTGCCTTTGCCAGTGATGAGCCAAAGAATATTCACTCCGTATTCATTATGGAGAAATTCTATATCTGAGATATTGGGAGAACTTTGTCCCCGTTTCCAATCTGGTATGACGTTATACGATTTTCCAAGCTTCAGGGATAGCTCGGTTTGGGTTATCTTTATTTTTTTTCTAAACGCCTCAATCCGCTCTACAACTACATTCATGATAGCTCTCCTTGCGAATATGGATAATTTCCACAATTCTTTCTTGACATGGAAAGATTCCACATAACTCTTGACCCCAAGTGGTCATGCCAAAGAATCATTCAAGGGGGTTAAAGTGCAAGGAAAAAAATTTACGGATCAGCTTCTTCTACATATCCGTCGTAATTATTTAGGCAAGGGTGGGCTAAAGAGATTTTGTCGAGTTCATGGATTGAGTTACAATAGTGTGCGAAAAGTATATCGTGGTAGTAAGGAATATCCGGGAGTAGAGGCCCGCATTCGTGAGTCTATGGTTGCTGACGAAACCTGCGAAGGTAGCAGGGATGTAGAGTAGGGTGAATACAATGCTGAAAGAGTTAATGAATAGTTTTTTGGTACTGGTAAACGGGAAGAAACACGAGCGTGAGGTAATATCTCCAGCCTCGCAGTCGAGAGAGGCGGTTGCAGCATCAAAGGCAGGTTGCAACCGCTCTCGTGTAATCATCAAGGCCCAGTGCCCGGCGTGTTTGAACATTATGGAGCGAGTAGTGACGGTGAGTGGTGATCTGGACGAGTTGGAACGTCGTTTACGGTTCAGCTGCATTCATTGTGGCCAGATGTGGCGTGGGGAGATCAATTTGGTGGTAGATGTGAAGCGAGTAAAGCGATTAAGGAGGAGAAGGTGAGTCCTTTGGTCGGAGTGTTTGTCGGGATTTTTATAGTTTTACTGGTGAAGAGATGTTTTTGCAAGTTGAGCCAGTGGAGAGCAGAAGAAGAAAAATTGTTCCGAGAAGAAGAGAGGCGTTATGGGCTGGATAGTTGAGCCACAATTTAAGAAAGCATATCATTGTTTGTGTGGTTTTGTCGTGGTAGTAGGGGCTTCAGACAAAGTGGCGGCACGAGTGCGGTGTCCGCATTGCGGGCGAATGGCGAGGCTGGCTGGGCCCATTAAAGAAGCAGCACGGGAGAAGATGATACGAGGTGCAAATGCAGACATTGTGGTTCGGCATCATAAGAAATTAATTTCGAAGCTTTGCATGTTGGAGCATTTAGCGATAACACTAGGTGTAGAATTGAACAATAAAAAAAACCAAGGAGGGGATGATGTTTAGTGCGTTTTTTTGCATATTTATCTTTGTCGTGATGGTAGTAGAATTTGTGGTGATGCAGAGTAGAGCCACAAGTCTTGTGCGTACGAATGAGATGTTGAATAAAAGAAAGATAGAAACTGAAGAAGAAAACTATCGGTGTCATGGGAAGATCAAAGTTCTTACGAGCAACCTGAAGGACAAAACTGCCGCTATCCAAAAGCGGGATACGGTACATAAAGAATTTGTAAGATCCCTGCGTAAAAATAGTGAAATGATAGAGTCCCTGATTGCCGAAAAAGCCCAACTACAAAAGCAGCTGGAGGAACAAGACGACGCCCTGGAAGAGTTGCATAGCGAGAGGCAGGTCATGGCGGCTGAGATAAAGAAGCTTTCCGAGCTTACGCTGTGTTATTGCTTTTTCAGTCCGACACAGGCGATACAGCAACGTAAGCATGAATTGATGAAGCAGGGCTATTATTATCAGAAAACACTGGACGGGGTAGATACTGGAGAGGGAGTCATACGCTATACCGAAGCAATTTATGCAGACAGCATTCCGGAAGGCTCGCGCCCCATTCCCTCTTACACTGACAGTAAGCTGGTGTATGCTGGCAAGAATGTACAGAAGAAATTAATCCCCTATAATGCAAATGACCGTGCGATAGAGATAGCACAGCAGTAAGTGATAAAATGAAACACGCATCACTTTTCACCGGAACCGGAATTGGCGGTTTTCCTGTCTCTTCTTTTGAGGAGGTTTCTGGTGGCAAATGAAGTAGCTGTGCATCCGGGTAGTATGGTTACTTGGAATGGTGGTAACCGGCCTACGACTTTGTATTATGTAGGTATGGTTGGTAGTCGTTTTGGGTTGATACAGGAACAAAATGGGGTACATTGGGTTGTTCCTTTGAAAGATTTGCGTGTAGTTGCTACTCGAGAGCAGGTACAGGCACAGGTAGGTAAGAGATGAAATTACAGAAAATAGACGGATTTTGGAGATATCTTGCTGAGAGTGGAATTTCGGTACCAATCAACCAGCTGGTTCAGAGTGCCGACAGTATTGGTTTCACCCGGGAAGAGATCGTTGCTGACGTTATCTCCAAGAAGTTACGGATAGAGGGGTATGAGGATGCTAGTCCTGAAGCATTGATTAAGTATGTATCCCGGAGCAGTTTTTGGTACAGCAGCACGTATCATGAGTATGTGGAAGAGTGGATTGTGTACAAGAATCATCAGTTGATCCTGGAGGACAGGAAGGCTGTGTTAGATGGTCATCGAGCACTCGGTAAGCGTTTGGATCATCTCTTGGATGTGATATTGGCAATGGGCGAAAAGATCACGCAACTGAGTAAGGCGCTGGGCCGTCGCAGCACGGTAACGTTGAGGGAGTTGCATGAGAGTGTCTTTTTCCAGTATAATTTGCGGACTCTGCGTAATAAAGTTTCCAAAAACAAAAGCTGGAATGATGAGAAGAATCTTTGGGAAAGTTTCTTGGATGTGGATGATTACCTGATAACTTTCAAGAAATACCCTGGTCATCGGAATTGGATAACCAATGGCATTGACTTGAGCCCGAAAATCAGGGGTTCGCTGGGTATTGGTTTGTGACAAAACGTGACAAAACTCTTCATGTATGTGTGAAAAGATGTCACGGAATGGGATAAAATCAGGTATAATATATTGTTCTTTAAGTTTTGCATAGAAATGGTGTTGACAGGTGGTGTGAGTACATCTACAAGGTTTTTGGTAGAGAGAGAGGGTGTGTAGTTTTGAGCTTTTGTCACATGGGTTTATGCTTATATGTTACAGTAAGTTGAGGTATATAGTTTGGCATAAATATGTGACAAATGTTCATTTTCATCACGGGCGTTGTGAAAGAAGTTAAAAAAGCAGCAACCTATGATAATGTATATTGTGACACACAGAAAATCATTCGCTATTAATTCCTATATATTTTAACTATTTACGCCCTAAAAGCAAGCCTTTATTTAGTAACAAAACCACTTATCTTCACCGTTAAAATGAACAAAATGATCAAGCAGGAGGTAAAACCATGCCAAAATCAAAGGAAATCACCGAGCAGGAAGCTCAAGAACGTATTGAACGTATTTTAGCCCAGTATGACACTACTGATCCCGTGCGCATGGCTATAATATCGGCGTACCAGCTAGGGAAAGCTGCACGACCTTCAGAGCAAATTAAGATATTCCAGGATGTGAGCTGAATGACATTTAAACAATTCAGAGGGATCGGGAAAATCATGCTGGGAAAAATCTCTAAAGATCAGAGAGCCCGGGTGTAGTAAATCGGGGGCGAAAGCCCCCGCTATTTAAGAAGGGAGTGAGTGATGAAAAATGGAAAATGGTGGCAAAAAGCCTGGTACATTACTGCC
>CAYYPJ010000135.1:0-7455 GCA_964473495.1 uncultured Spirochaetales bacterium | reverse complement strand
GGGGTTTATGAAACGCTTACGGGCAAACAAGGAAAGGGGTTATCCCTCTATGGGAATAACCCCTTTCCTTGTTATTTACCTGGTAGTTAAGAAAGAATGAGTTTTAGTATGAATAGTACACAAATAACTAGAGTTAAAATATTCACCTTCTTTATGTTGCCAGTGAGAATCTTAAGAAACGTCCAAGAAAGCATACCAATCATGATACCATCAGCAATACTGTAAGCTAGTGGCATAATGATCAATGTTAAGAATGCCGGTATAGCTTCTGTGTAATCTACAAAGTTTATATCTTTGACTGGTGTTATCATGAAAAGGCCAACAAGAATCAATGCTGGAGCAGTAGCAGCACTTGGGACTGCAAGAAATAGAGGTGAGACAAATAAGGAAAGTAAGAATAGAATAGCAACAGTGAAAGCGGTAAGTCCTGTTCGACCTCCCTGTGCGACACCTGCAGAACTCTCGACATAGGTAGTTACAGTACTGGTTCCGAGACATGCACCAACGGTAGTACCAATAGCATCTGCCATAAGAGCCTGTTTTACATGGGGGATCTTACCATCTTTGTCTAGAAGACCTGCTTTAGTTGATACACCAATAAGAGTACCTACAGTATCAAACATATCGACAAACAAGCACGTAAAGAGTATGATAAGCATATCAAAAGAGAAGACATTGGAGAATTCGAACTTAAAAAAGATCGGAGCCAGTGAGGGTGGAACCCAGTTCCCACCTGGTGCATGAGTGATGCCTAATGGAATACCAATAATTGTAGTTGCGATGATACCGATGAGAAGAGCACCCTTTATGTTGAATGCTAACATAACTCCAGAGATGATCAGACCTATGACGGCAAGGAGTCCGGGACCTGATAACAAAGATCCTAGATGAACAAGAGTAGCACCATCATCCACGATAATACCAGCATTTTGAAGACCAATGAAGGCGATAAAGAGGCCAATACCAACTGATATTGCTTTCTTCACATTTGTTGGGATAGAGTCAATAATGGCTTCACGTATATTGAAGATTGTAAGTAAAATAAAGATTATACCTTCTAAGAATACAGCTGTTAAAGCGAATTGCCAAGAGTATCCCATACCCAATACAACGGTATAAGCAAAGAATGCGTTTAATCCCATACCTGGAGCTAATGCAAATGGTAAATTGGCAATAAATGCCATAACAAGGGTGGCTATTGCGGCTGAAAGAGCGGTAGCAGTGAATACAGCACCGGAATCCATTCCAGTCTTACTGAGAAAGAGCGGGTTCACTACGAGGATATACGCCATAGTAAGAAATGTAGTAAGACCAGCAATGATCTCGGTCTTTACATTAGTACCGTTTTCCTGCAGCTTAAAGAATTTTTCCATGTTTCTCTCCTTAAGAATTGATAATGTTTTATAGATTGTACTATGTTTATTGTGCATTGTACAGAAAAACAGCATTTTTTGTTGCATAATGTTGCGTTATAGAATTGCACATGGTAATCTAACAGTAGTAATTCACGGAGGATACAAGATGTGTCAAAAGGCTTTGATATCTGATCTTATAGAGGTGGCAACTGGAAGAAGAAAAGCAGATCTGGTGATCAAACATGCTAGAATCGTGGATGTATTCAGTCATAAGATCACTGAAGGATCTCTTGCCGTGGTTAAGGGGTTTATTGCCGGTATTGGTGCATATGAAGGAGAGAATGAGATAGATGCGCATAACAAATATATCATTCCCGGATTGATAGACAGCCATGTCCATATTGAATCAGCTATGGTATCTCCCGAACATTTCATCGAGGCAATACTTCCCTGTGGTACAACCACCATCATTGCTGACCCGCATGAAATAAGTAATGTATGCGGGCTGGACGGTATCAAATATATGCTTGATGCCACCAAACAGTGCCCCATGAACGTTTATATCATGTTACCTTCGTGTGTACCGGTTACAACATTTGAACACTCTGGAGCAAATCTGGGTGCAGAAGAATTGAAAACGTACATAGGACATCCGAGAGTACTTGGGCTTGGGGAAATGATGGATTATCCTGGAGTAGTTCATGGAAATGCTGAAATCATCAAAAAGATCGCACTTGCAAAATCTATGAATAAAGTCATAGACGGACACAGTCCTATGCTGGAAGGGAAAGACCTCACTGCATATGCCGCCGTAGGTATCATAACAGATCATGAATGTTCAACCGTAGAGGAAATGAATGATAGGATCGCTCGCGGTATGTATGTTCTGATCAGACAAGGATCAGCAGCAAAGAACCTCCCTGACCTTATTCGAGGAGTAAATGAGAAGAATTCAAGAAGATGCCTCTTTTGTACCGATGACAGGCAGCCTAATGATATCTTGCATGTTGGACATATAAACAATCATCTCAGGATGGCAGTCTCCTCTGGAGTAGATGCGATCACTGCTATACAAATGGCCACTATAAATGCTGCTGAGTGTTATGGATTAAATCATGTAGGCGCATTAGCACCAGGATATGCCGCAGATATGATTATCGTTGATGATTTAAGACAATTCTCCGTAGATAAAGTTTTCGTGCACGGGAAGTTAGAGGCGGCATCAGGGAGGATCCTGCATGCTGTGCCGGTGACAAGCATCGGACCTGTTGCGGGAACAGTTCATGTGCAGGGATTTACCCGTGACTCATTGAAGCTTCCCTTGAAAAGTGATTTTGCGCATGTGATTCGTATCACACCACATAGTCTTGTGACTGAACATGTCGTACGTAAAGTCTTTACGGATGATCATGGGAATTTCGTCAGTGATTCTACGTTGGATCTCTTGAAATTAGTTGTCATAGAACGACATAAGAATACTGGCAATGCGGGGCTTGGTATTGTTGAGAATTATCAACTGAAGGGGGGGGCTATCGCAACATCGATAGCCCATGATTCTCACAATATCATAGCAATCGGTGATAACGATGAAGATATCTATATGGTGATACAACAGATCATAAAACTCTCTGGAGGCATTACCATGTGTGCACAAGGACACATCCTGGATTCACTTCCGCTGCCTATCGCTGGAATCATGTCAGATAGATCAGCCGCGTATGTAGATGAGAAATTACAATCCATGCACAAAACAGCATTTGAGACCTTCCATATTAATAAAGAGATAGATCCGTTTATGACCTTGAGTTTTATGGCTCTTCCTGTCATACCGAATATAAAATTGACTGATATGGGCTTGTTCGATGTGCGAAATTTCAAATTCATCAATATATCCCCAGACTAAGGGGAAGAGCGAAAGACAATACGGCGATTCCCCTGTGAAAGCACATCGATCGGCGTATCGTATAAGTGTGATATATACGAGCTGGACAATGCATCTTCTGTAGGAAGCATGCGGATCAATTTCCCCTGTTTGAGCATTGCCGTATATTGAGCTGTTTCAGCGGCAAGATTTGGATCATGTGTCGTATAGAGTATTGTCATCCCCTCACGAAGCAGTCGATGTATGATAGAAATAACAGTTGCGGTATTACCTGGATCAAGACTACTTGTTGGTTCATCAAGAATGATCATCTCCGGCTGCTGAGCTAAAGCCCTTGCAAGCATGAGCAGTTGTCGTTGTCCCCCTGAAAGAGAGGTCACAGCTCGCTGTGGTGAAAGATCAAGCTCTACGAGATCTAGAGCTCGTAAAGCTATGTCTATATCATCCTGAGAAGGCTCAGCAAGCTGTGGAAGATACGGGGCACGGCCGAAGAGCACATAATCAAGGAGCGTAAATGAAAATTGTAATGGCTCATTCTGCGGGACAAGACTGACTAGTTTTCCTCTTTCTCGCCTTGAATAATTGTGTATCTCTTTCCCTTTTAATATGATAGATCCCGTGTTCGGTCTGGTCCAGCCAAGCAGGAGGTCAAGTAGTGTTGACTTACCAGCCCCATTAGGCCCGAGGATTGCCGTTGCTTTATGTGTTGGTATCTTCATATCAATATAGTAGAGTGCGTGATGCAAAGAGGCAGGGTATGTATATGATACATGATCTAATGAATAGATATAATTCATACAGATTCTCCTAACCCCTTCTTTGATGAAAGCAGCATGACAAACAAAAACGTTCCAAAAAGACTGGAGACGATACCAAGAGGGAGTTCCCCAGTGAAAAGCGATCTCCCAAGGGTGTCACAAAAAAGCACATAGATAGCTCCTATGAGCATAGATCCGGGAAGTGCGAAACTTGCATTAGAGCCGAAGATCCTGCGGGATATATGGGGAACGATTAGTCCTATCCAGCCGATTATCCCTGAGACAGATATGATCGCTGCAGTCCCTATGGTCGCTATGAAGAGAATAAAACGTTTTTCAACGATAGGGGATATACCCATCGTATGGGCAATTCGGTCATCCATAGAGAGTAAGTTTATTCTCCAGCGAAAGAAGTAGAGCGTAATAAGAGAAATGAGCGTAATCGGGAGAATAGAGATGAGTTGATTCCAATCAATGTTCCATAATCCTCCAAGGAGCCAGAAAGTTATCTCCTGTAATTCACTCAGCGGATCAGCAGTATATTTGATAAAACCGAGACCTGACGAGAAAAATGCAGAGACAGCAATACCTGCAAGAACAAGACGCAGGATCCATCCTCCAAAGTGAAACCGCTTTGCCAATACAAATGATAAGGATAAACCCAGAATCGCAAAGGCGGAAGAAGAGACCTGTATCATCAGCGTATTATACCCGATAAGTACAATAGAGAGAGCAGCTCCGAAAGCAGCTCCCTGTGAAACTCCCAGAAAACCCGGTTCTACAAGAGGATTTGAGAAGAGCATTTGAAAAACAAAACCTGAGCTTGCAAGAACGGCTCCTGCTAATACTGCTGTTATCGCACGTGGAAGCCGTAGGTTCAAGACAATATTTTGTGCAATCTGATCCTGTATCAATACAGTAGGAGAAGAAAAACCTGCTGTAGGATATCGGCCAATAAAGAGTGACATACAGAATATAAGTATCAATAAGAAAGAAAGAAACAGCAGGGTCCGCCGTTTATGACCCTGCAGCATTTGGTATTGTGTATTAGTCAAGTGATGTTTCATATCGTTTTAAAATATCCTGCAGAATGGATTCATCCTCTATTTGGTACAAAGTACTATAAAACTCCTTAAGTACATCGGCAAATGAAGTATCTTCATAACACTCCGGATGCAGATCGTGTGATAACCAGAGTAAACCAAGGATCCATCGGGTATCAGGCTGAGCCCAGTTATGATAATCTGCAGGGAAAGCCTTGATCTTTCCATTCTTATAAGCAGAAAGACCCTGCCATAGAGGGGAATTGTTAATTTGTTCGATGATTTTCAGCGTAGGTGTTTTATAGCTGATAATATAGACTCTATCAGGATCCCATGCAGCGATCTGTTCAAAATTAACTTTCTTCCAGCCTTGGAGAAGATTGTCATCTTTCCATATCGCATGTGCACCTGCACTCTCAGTCATGAACGTCTGTATCCATGATTTGGGTGCCGTCTGAAATGCAGTGACTCCATCTTTTATTGAGCAGTAGAGCATCAATACATCTTCCTGATCATCAGAAGAACAAGTTGATACAGTATGTGCTACCGAATCAATCTTATTCTGATAGTAGTCGGTAATCTGAGTCGCTCGCTCTTCTTCCTGCAGAAGGATCCCCAGTTGGGTGATCTCTTTAATATATGATTCAGGTGATTCTAAATCAAGCGTAAATACCGTAATACCTAATTGCTCGAGTTTTTTGCCAAGAGAATTATACAACCTGCTCTTGATAAGTACGAGATCAGGCTGCTTAGAAGCAATTTCTTCTGCCCCGACATTGTGATTGAGTCGAGTAGTAACAGGAAGTTCAGGTGCTAAATAGCGGTAAAAATCTCCCAGTCCCTGATTGGTAAGGCCCAATCCCACCACATGTGTACGTGCTTCCGGGAAAAGATAGAGTGCATCTGCTGAAATCATGGTAGCCTTCCCGGCAATAACGATTCGCTCAGGTTTTTTATCAAGCTGTACGATTCTTCCAAGAGAATCAGCAGCTCTGATCGCAGCCGGTTTTCCTATTGACACAATCTCCTTAGAGACAGTACCAGTATCAGTTTTGATTTCTGTATCTTTTGCACAACCTATAATCAAAAGACCAACAAGTACGAAGAGACATATGCTCTGAAGTAGTGAGAAATGTATCTTTCTTTTTTGTAGTTTCATAAAAACCTCATCTGTTTTTTTTGACCATACCATTATATAGGGAAATACACAATGGGTCTATGATATCTTAACAGGAGAAGTGTCTTGCAAAAGTGCCTCAGTGATTGAATACATATTCGATATGATACCGACGGCTAACTGCTCTTTTACCTGATAATAGTCAAGACATGTCCCGCACACCATGATCTCAACACCATCATGCTGAAGTTTTTGCAGATAGGTTAGCGTTTGGGAAGGTTCGATCGTGAGATAGACAGCTGAATTCATAAAGATCATACGAGAAGGTTTCTGATCAAGTTCAGTAAGTGTATAGAGAAAACCACGCATCAAGAGTGTACCTAGTGTATCATCTCCTGAACCGATATATTGCGAACTGAGGAAAAGTGTCTTATCAGAGAGTTGTTCCTTCGCAAAAGAGGGTACTCTCTGTCCACCTACACAGATACTATAATCGCCATTCTCAGAATTCACTGCTATATCAGCAAAACCCTGTTTTGTGAGAAATCGTTTGACATTTTCTTTTGCGGCCTCGTTATCGACAAGGATCTCTAACGTAGTGAAATCAGCCTCATCTATAGCATGCTTTGTCAAGATAACTGGTTTTGGGCAGGGAAGAGATCTTGCATCAATACGCTTGTTCATAAGTGATTCCTTTATCTGAAACATGTATGGTATAGATGATATCTATACCGGTTAATTGGTCATGCGGCAGCATGTTTGTCCTGAGAGAGAAACCACATTCAGAACTGATCTCCCTTGGAGTCGGAATGAGTTCACAGAGTATCTGATCATCCGCCTTCAACGAGTGTTCAGCTCTCATCACAGAGAAAGTAGAATAGAACGTAAGCAGATAGGTGAAATCTTCAGTACTACACAATAGTGATCTTCTCCTCTCCTGCGTTGATAAAACCTATACGTACTACAGGTATACCACTATCTCTCATGCGTGAGGTAATCTGCATCTCATCATCTTCTAATGCCGAAAACAACAGTCCCCCAGATGTCTGAGGATCAAACAAGAGATCGATCAGATCTTGATCGATAGAATCAAAATCATATACAAAAGAGGATCGGTATGTTTTGTTCCTGTAGGTTCCTGCGGGGATCAAGCCCATCGATATATACTCATAGACATCTGGAAGGGTAGGGATGGCAGATTTTTCAATCGTTATCCCCACACTGCTGCCGCTGATCATCTCACAGGCATGTCCGATAAGACCGAAACCTGTCACATCAGTACAGGCAGAGATAGCAAAGG
>CAYYPJ010000134.1:0-7465 GCA_964473495.1 uncultured Spirochaetales bacterium | reverse complement strand
TAGCAAAACAGAGGATTGTCCCTCCACGATCCACACAACTCAACGCCTGTTCAAAGGCAGGAAGAGCTCCGGCACAGACAATGACTTTATCAGCAAGACGTCCGTTATTGACCTCTTTTATTCGTGCAGGTACATCTTCTGCTGCTGAGAAGACATATTCAGCTCCAAGTTCTTTTGCCTTCTTCAATCTCTCTTCATTCAGATCTGTTGCGATTATTCGGCCGGCACCCATAACCCGGGCAAGAAGGACATGTAGAAGACCAGAAATACCACTACCGATGACGAGTACAGTCTCACCGGCTTTGATATCAATAAGACGTTGTGCACGAACCACACAAGCCAGGGGTTCGATAAAGACCGCCTGATCATCTGTCACCTCATCAGGGATGAGAAAGATGCCCCGATCTACGTTCAGTGCCGGTATTCTGATATATTCAGCGAAACCTCCTGGATAGAAGTTCGTGGTATGCAGAGTCTCACAGGCAGTATGATGGCCTCTAAGACAGTAATAACAGGTATTACATGGCAGATGATGGGAAACAAAGACTCTTTGGCCCGGCTTATACTTTGTAACATGTTCCCCTACTTCATCAATGATACCTACCATCTCGTGTCCAAGGACCAACGGAGCTTTCTTTATTCGATACCATTCTAATACGTCAGAACCGCATATTCCACATACATGTGCTTTTACCAGAACCTCATCAGGTCCTATGGTTGGTTTTTCAATATCTTCAACTCGTACATCTGAATTGTTATAATAAACTGCTGCTTTCATAATAAATCCTTCTTGAATGGTACTATGCATATAAGTACTTAATACCTAGTTCATTCAACTTATCTTCAAAATGTGAATCTATTCTTTTATCTGATACCACTGTATCAAGAATTGAAATAGGAGCAATGGCTGCAAATGAAGTCTTATTGAATTTTGTGACATCAGCTATCAGCACTTTATGTGACGCCATTTCAAGCATCTTTTGTCTGACCTGGGCTTCCATCTCATTAGTATCCGTAAGTCCTTTGATCGTATCTACAGAAGTACAGGAAACAAATGCCTTATCGGCATAGAAATTCTTAAAGAATCTCAAACTTTCCAATCCGACAAAAGACATGGATCTGGATCGCAAAGTTCCTCCGCAGCATAACACCTTGATATGATCGTATCCGGACAAGGCCATGACAATCTTTATCGAATTGGTGATCACAGTAAGTCGCTTGAAATCATGAAGCATCATAGCTAGATGCAGAGCAGTAGTACTGGCATCAAGGAGTATGGTATCTCCCTCTTCAATAATATCCCTGCATATTCCAGCAATATGTGTTTTCCCCTCGATAAGCACCTCTTCACGGAAATTCACGGGTATATCAGGGTTAACTATCTCTGTCAGATAAGCACCCCCATAGGTTCGGTAGAGATGCCCCTCACCTTCCAGTTTCTGCAGGTCTCGTCTTATAGTCTCTTCAGACACATTATATTCTGTGCTCAGTCTATTCACCTTGACGAAACCATCTCCATGAAGTCTTTGTAAAATTCGTTTTTGTCTTTCTACTGCAAGCATCGACACAACTCCTGTTTTCATATGCTATTTCTTATCCTGAAGACCGAAAGTAAAGATCTAGGCAGCTCCGAACGCTTCTACACCAGGCAGAGCAAATTCTTTCAAGGAAATATAATCAGATAGAGCCTTAATAGCTTTCGGAGTATTGAATATCGGATTAAGATCTTCATCAAAGATATGATTTCCACCTTCAAAAAAGAGGGGAAGCCAATCAAGAAAGATCTCAGAAGGATGAGCTTTCATTGCCAAGAATCTCTTACCACGCCCTACAGGATGAGTTCCGATGCTTCTGACAAGATCCACATATTCTGATGCAGTGATGACTTCCGGAAGAAGTTTCCCTGTCACTTCCTGTATCTTATCTTTCTTATAGAACACCATATGCCCATCAGTGAAAGACGGAAGCATCCATGGCGTACCATCCCGTTCAATCTCTCCACGTATTTGCGGAAGCACATCCTCATAGGATCCGTAGGTGTTTATCATGCTTTTTATACCAGCCAGAGGACGTAAGAACCCCTGATTGATATAATCTTGTAACCATAGATGTCCGGCTATCATGACAATATCATACATACCATCCCTATTCTTCAGAGTTTCCATAAGAGCAGAAGTATATTCTGCCCATGGAAGGATAGTAAATTGTATTTTATGTCCACTCTTCTTTGACCATGCTTCCAATATGCCGAATCTTTTATCTGCATATGTCAGAACGGCAGGGTCGTTGACGGCCAGAACATGTATCATTATTAATGCACCTTACTGTCTTTGATATCTTGGGCAGTCTCGACAGAATATTCTTTGCGTCTGGTAGCTTCATTACACAAGGACTCCACCAGCTGAAGAGCCTCTTTTACTTTGAAATTCTTATGAATAACTGCATTCACCCCCTGCACAATCGCTGCAGGGTAGTCTGACTGCCAGATATTTCTTCCCATGTCGACACCGATGGCTCCCATCTGGATAGCGTTATAACAGAGAGTCAACACATCCTCATAGGTATCAAGTCGCGGTCCTCCAGCCACTACGATGGGGACAGGTGTCTTTGCAACGACCTCCTCAAACCCTTCACAGTAGTAAGTCTTCACAATGTCAGCACCCAATTCTGCTACAAGACGTGAAGCATGGGTAAGATAACGTTTCTCTTTTTTATCCTTCAAGGCTTTACCCACAGCTGTCACCCCTAAGACCGGAAGATCGTATTGAGCGGCATCTGTGATCATGTCGGTAAGATTGATAATAGTCTGATGTGAATGTTCAGCACCCACAAATACTGATACCGCCACTGCCGAGGCATTGAGTCTCACGGCTTCTTTTGCTGTCAGAATCAGGGATTCATCATCTATATCCGGATCCAGAATCGTATTACCTCCAGATGCTCGAAGGACCATACCTCTGCCAAAATCAGGTCTCACAGAATTTCTTACGATCCCCGGACTCAGCATCAATGAATCCACATGGGGTAGAAGATCTTTAATTGCTTCAGCCGGTCTTTCCATCCCATGAGTAGCTCCCATAAAATAACCATGATCTATTGCTAACATAACAGCTCTTCCATCACCTGCAATGATCTGACTTAATCGTTTTTTCTTCCCCCATCCAACATTATCAAACATATATCCTCCAAAACGGTAAATATTACACAAAATAACATACAACTAAACAAATCATATATCCGCAAACCACATTTGTCAACTTTTTTTACACAAATTCTTATTTTATCTTGCACATATTATATTATATTTCTTGTACATTTGTGCATCCTTGGTATATACTACGAACAGGCCGGTCACAGAATAGAAAGGATGGTTTCAGATATGAAGGATAAGAAGGCTGTTCAGTTGGCTTATATCGCACAACTGTATTATAACGAGGGAATGAACCAGCAAGAAATTGCGAATATCATAGGAATCAACAGGGCTTCAATCTCAAGACTCTTGAATGAAGCTCTTAAGAAAAAGGTCGTTACAATCAAAGTCTCTTATCCATGGAGAATCGCATCACTGGAGAAGCGTTTAAAAGATGTTTTCCCTCAGTTGAAAGATGCATGTGTTCTAGCATGTGAACATAATGGTTATGAAGAAAGTCTTCAAAAGATTGGATTATTTGCCGGGGAATACCTTCTTGAGGCGATTCAACCGAAATCAGTCATAGGTGTCGGTTGGGGAAAGGCTTTACATGAGATCATTAAGAATATTCCTGAGAAATATCTTCCTGAAGTTGAGATTGTACAGGTGGTTGGAGCTACCGGTTATACCGGATTATTAGAGGATGGGCCTATGATTGCTCGAAACCTAAGTGAGAAATTCAGCTGTAAATGCCGTTACCTTCATGTTCCACTGATAGTTGAATCAAAAGCAGTCCGTGATAGCCTGATCAAGGACAAGGCTGTCCATCAGACGCTGGAATTCGCTTCTCATGCTGATATCCTCATCACAGGGATCGGAAGCGTTCTCATGCATAAATTGTATACGCTTAAAGAAGTCGGGTATGTCACTGACCAGGAAGTTGAAGAACTTAAGGAAGCTGGCGCAGTCGGCGACATCCTGGGGATGCATTATACTCTTGATGGTGAGATCCTAGATATAGATATCAATCACAGGACTTTGACAATTCCCCCGGAAAAGTTGACACAAGTGGCCAGAAGCATAGCAATTGCCGGTCATGAGGGCAAAGCAGAAGCGATCATCGGAGCAATTAGAGGAAAGTTCATAAACACTCTTATTACCGATAACTTTGCGGCAGAAAGAATCCTCTCTTCGGTAGAATAACTTGTTTCTGGTCCATTTCACTAATGTATGGATCATACTATACCCCCATCTATAGACTTTCTCTATCTTTGATCTTCTTTCGATTGGAGATAGCGGTATAAATCTACAATAGTTCAGATACAGTCGTACTGTTCTCTACCCCAGTTCCCAGGTCATGTAGGTATATTCCTGGCTTTTCACAAAGACCGGGCTTATACTGCAGTATATGGAGGTGATTCATGTGTGATACATGCTGTATTAACGGAGACTCTCATATACTTTTTGCAAAGAATTCTGACCGTCACCCACAAGAAGTGCAATACACATGGTATGCAGTCAATCCCAAAGAAGAACTCTCAGCTCCTGAGCTTATGGCACCTCATAAGATCTACAAAAGCACATCATGGAAAGCCCTGCAGCCTGTACTGGACGCTTTTGATCACCCATACCCTGCTCTTGTCTCAACACCTGCATGGATGTGGGGTGCGGAGATGGGAGTGAACACAAAAGGAGTCGCCATAGGGAATGAGGCACTTTTTACCAATACAGCTGCACCATATCATACGACCGGACTTCTCGGTATGGATATTCTTCGGCTTGCCCTCCATAATGCAGCATCTGCCCAGGAAGCGCGGGATCTGATCATCAAGTTGATCACCACTTACGGACAGGGTGGAAACGGGGCCTACAGAGGAACGTTGCGGTACCATAACGCATTTCTCATCACCGATGGTCGAGAGACCTATATCGTGGAGACAGCAGAGAAACACTGGGCATGGAAGCGCATACTGACTTCCACTTCAATATCAAACACCTTCACGCTTCGCCGTGACTATGATCAGACTGATGCCGGTACACAAAAAGCGACTGAAAAACCTGATTTCAAACATTGCTATGAAGACTTCTTCTATTCTCACATGACAAAAGGCAAACAACGTCTTGCCTATGTACACTCAGAACTCAGGTCTAAAGAGGCGTCAATCCCATCTCTCCGTGAGCTTTGCAGATCTCACATCTCTCAACATCACCATGGAGGGATGCATGCTATCTGTATGCATCCAGGGCCAATCACACAAACAGCGACGACCTCGTCAATGATCATTGACTACCAGAGACAATCAGACCACTGCTTTGCCTGGAGCACCTGCAGCCCCTACCCCTGCAGTGCACTCTATCTCCCATTTCCTATCCCTTCGACAAACGAGGAGCTCGCCCAATTAAAGAAGAGCACTTTACCGGTCGGCAGGGCCGCAGGTATTGCCTATGGTTCCGCAGCAAGAGAAGTATCACCTCTGATCGCATCACAACATAAGAGGTCCATAAAGGTCACTGCTGCTTTACAGAAACGTGAACAGTATATTGATTCTCATACATTGGAATGGAGTACGCTTCCATGGAAGAACCTTATAGAATTCTCAGAAATCTGCTATACTTCCAGTAACGAGATGTATCATGAGATAGCAGAAAGCCTGGGGAGAGCTTAGAATGAACGATATTACCGTGCAACTACCTGATGGAAGAGAAGTCAATGTACCTTTTGGAATCAAAGCATCATCAATTATAAGAAAATATATAGATAGCAGTAGCGAATCCGCTACCTATAATGACGATCCCATTGTCGGGGTATTGATCAACAATGAGCTCCTTAGTCTCTCTTCCCCTATTGAGAACCATGCTTCCTTACAGCAGGTTCATCTCTTCTCCAAGTATGGGAAACGAATCTATCGTCATTCTCTCTGTTTTATCCTTGCAATGGCCTCTTTCCGAGTCTTTCCCCATAGAAGACTGGTCATCGGACATTCCCTTGGTGACGGCTACTACTATTCTTACGCTGATCAGGAACCGGTCACAGAAGAGGACACACAGAGACTCTCAGATGAGATTCGTGTCATACGACAGGCACATCTCCCCATACATAATCTATTCTACTCGTACGAAGATGCTTTGGCATTCTTCGAGAACAAGGGTATCTCTGACACTGCACAACTGCTCTCATACCAGAATTCCCCAAAGATCCCGTTGTTTGAGTGTGACGGCTTTCTAGACCTTGCCTATGAACCACTTGTTCCAAACACCAGATTGATCGACCATTTTGAGATAAAAGCCTATGGAGATACGGGACTTCTACTGCGTTATCCCAGACAGGATGACTATCGGACTATTGGTACTTTTGAGGATAATCCTGTTCTTTTTAAAGTCTATAAGGAATACAAACAGTGGGGACACATCGTCTCTGTCAACTGTGTAGGGCAGCTGAACAAACTCTGTGATGAGCGTAAGATCGCTGATTTCATCCAAGTTGCTGAATCTTTTCAGAACAAGAAGATCTCACGTATCGCTGATGATATCGCATCACGAAGAGGCACAGTCCGTACGGTACTGATCGCAGGCCCCTCCTCATCAGGGAAAACGACGTTCACGAAGAAACTTGGATTCCAGCTCAAGATCATGGGGTTTGAACCAATAGAGATATCCCTTGATGATTACTACCTGCAACCCTCCGAAGCACCGTTGGATAGGAATGGAAATCGTGATCTGGAAGCTCTGGAGGCTCTTGATATCGCTCGGATCAATAAAGACCTTCTTGATCTGAGCGCCGGTAAACGGGTAGAGCTGATCAACTATGACTTCAAATCCCACTCACGTATTCATACCGGAAAATATATTATAATGAATGAGAATAGTCTTATCATCATCGAGGGAATACATGGCCTGAATCCGGGTTTGACCCCTCATATCCCAAAGGAGTCAAAATACCGGATCTATATCTCAGCTCTGACACAGCTGAACCTGGATGATCATAACCGTATCTCCACTACCGATAACCGTATGATCAGAAGAATCGTGCGAGATCATCAGTTCCGCGGAATATCAGCAAAAGAGACCTTAGACATATGGGATTCAGTCCATGAAGGAGAAAAGAGGAACATCTTCCCCTATCAGAACAATGCTGACACGGCATTCAATTCTGCTCTCGACTACGAACTCGCAGTCCTGAAGATCCATGCACAACCCCTCTTAAAATCGGTAAAGCCCTCCGATGATGCATACTCTGAGGCACAGAGACTTCTAGCATTCTTAGAGAACTTCTACCAGATATCACCAGAACTCGTACCCACACACTCAATACTGAGGGAGTTCATAGGAGGAAGT